>JAEOUE010000127.1 GCA_016839515.1 Candidatus Hodarchaeum mangrovi | reverse complement strand
TTGATTAGAATTTTGATTGTGTATTTAAAAGTATTCCTCTTTTTGAATATTACAAGAAACGTTATATAGCTTTTTTACAATATGCTAATTAGTGGTAATATGAGCTTTGAATTGACAGAAATGGACTTGAACGGTGGAGAAGATAGTCTTTTAGAATTACAGGCCAATCTTTGCCAGTCTTTAACGCATCCATTTCGATTAAAGTTACTTTATCTCCTTAAGGATGGAGAAAAGAATGTTAATACAATTCAGGAATTAACTAAGGAGCGTCAGCCTTTTATATCCCAACATTTAAAGGTTTTAAGGGATAAAGGTGTTGTAAATACAAGACGCGAGCATAACGAAGTATATTATTCTTTAGCTGACCTTAAAATCCTCAAAATTTGTAGGATTGTCGAGGAAATGATCAAAGAACAGCATGTGATCGAATCAGAATAAAAGAGGTTTTTATTAATTATTTATATGATAGGTAGCTTCGTAAGATAATCTAAACGAACTTTAGTTTTACTAATATTTTGGTAATTCTCAACGAAGTTCTTTTATTATAAATAAATTCATGGGATATGAATTGCAATTTAGCTGTCCATCATTTCAATGGTGTGTTATGTACGAATGACAACGTATAAAATATTAATGGGTGCTTTATGGACTGAATTTGATGAAGATAAAGGTGCTGTTCCCATTGCTTGGACACCAGAGACTTTATCTGACGAAATTATGTTTTCTGTTTCACTGAGAGGAATGTCTGTCTTTGCCAGTCGACCCACTAATATTTCCTACTCGAAAATGCTTGCTACAATTCCTTTTCCAGAATATGAGATGTTTTCTGTTTCAACTGTTTTGTATGAAGTCTCAGAAAAAAATCGAGGAGGTCAGATGATTAATCTTATTTCATTATTAATACCTTCGTTTCTTATGGAAAGTGCTTGGATTGACTTAAGACAGATCCAAGGAATCTTTCAACGCTTTTTTGAGGCTTATGGAGGAGAACCAGTTTTTAATAAGCGAGGAGTACTTGGAGATATTACTGAGGCAGCGGATGGGCTTCTTCTTGAGAAAATAAATGTTAACATGGCTGGTGAAAAAGTTCGTGGAGTTGTGGATAATTATCTTCAGTCTTATCACGTAAATGTGCTCAGTAAAGAAGAACAAAAGCTACTAGAAGTCAGATTGAAAACTTTAATTCTATTATTAAACAATATTCTCGAAGCAGGGGATCACGATCGCATCCAGAAGGTTCTTTCCCGTATTAATTATATCCTTGAAAATGAACTCTCAGAAGAACTGGTTGGTATGTATCGTAAAACTTTGACTCAATTAATTGACGCTTAATAGTGTAGGATAAGGAAGGATTATCTCTTTTTTCTCCAGATTGTCATCCCAATTCCAATAATAAGATATGTAAATAGTGAAATTGTAAGAGAAATCTTAGAGGGAGTAGTAAGTGTTTTGGTATCTGAAGAATCATTAATTTCTGCTTGACTTATCACATGTAGTTCATATTCAACATTCTTCTCTAAAACTGGTATATTACTTGCGAAATCACCTAAACCACCATCTAAATGACTAACAGTAAGAAGAATGCGAGAGAATCCTTCTTCAGTTTGGTTTAATGTAATGAAAAAGCCCTCAGAAATATTAGTAGGATCAAAATAATATGATTCAAGATCAAATTCTGAGTATGTAAAGTTAAAGATTGTTTCTTTAATAATATTGACTCCAAAAGGATGATCATGAGATCCACTGGGAACGTTAAATGAAATATTGATTTGATTAGGATCAGGGAAATCACGGAAATTGTAAATTTTGGTTGCCCAAGGATCGATTTGATTTACTTCTTCATATGGATATTTTTTTGCGAATCCTCCAGTCTCTGGGAACGAATAATAGTCTGGCATGCAATTGAATGAATTATATGAATATTCACGAATATCACCATAATAACGAGAATCAATAGAACTAGCTATGATCCAATTCATATATAATTGTTCAAAAGTTAAGGAGGGAGAGTACTGACTTACTACAGCCATTATGGCTGCAGAACTATGCAAATTTACCCCACCTGAAGAGGCACGATATATTGCGGAAAGATTAGCTGAACCATATTGATCATAGAGATAAGCAATAAAAGTTTGAGATGCTTGATAATTGTTCCCAGGAATATCATAATCCCAATAGAGTAATGAAGTTCCCCGTGGATAATACAAGCTAAAAGAATGATTGTACCCATAAGCTAGACTTAATAAGATTTCAGAGAACCGTGAACATCCTTCATCAAACCAACGCATTTCATTTGAATCCAATCCATAATGAACTAGATGCTGGATTTCGTGAATTAGTGTATCGTCACTGATACCTAGTTCTGCATCAATAAATACTATTTCTCCGTAATTCCAATAATCAGATGAAGAAAAATATCCTCCTACTCCACCTGAAATTCTAGTCAGAAGAATTACAATTTTTCCATTATTGTCTCTATCTGTTGGAGGGGCAAAATTTGAATCCATAATAGGGATCATTATATCATCTATAATTCTCCCAATTTCAGTTAAATTGGCCCCAACAATAATTGCATTATCAACAAATATATAAGATTCTCTATTGATAGCTTTGCATGTTGCTGTAACATATTTGTTTTCATTATTAACAAAATCCCAAACCCCAAAAATGTCTTCTTCTTCTAATGTATAAACATTACTCTGAAGATTTTTAATATTTGTTGATAAAAGATATGTAGGTGGATATAAAATTTCATTCTCGGCTTGAACTATCTTTATTGTAAAATTAAAATTTAAAAAAGGTAGAAAAATTGATAAGAGGAAAATAAAAATCAACAGGATATTCTTAATTATAGAATTATATTTAAATTTCATTATACTGCCCAACTTTCAAGAGAAATAAATAATAATAATGAATGTACTTAGTAAAATCTCGTAAAACATGATTATAAAGATGTTCTGATGTAAAAGTCCATAGGTAAGAATTTGTGTCCATTGTTCTTGTCTTGAAAAAGGAATAAGGAATACTAGAATGAATTTATCGATAAATAAGAAAAATTGAAAAAAAGTAAAAAAAAGAGAGGAGGGTTTAGATAGCCCTTTTAATGACACCAGGGCCTTGTTCTTGATACACTTTTCGGGATACCCATAGACGCTGGAAAGTTTTCAATGATGAAAGAATTGATCCACCAATCCAAACCGAATATCGTCGTTCAGGAGGAGCAACAATTCTTATCTCTACATTTTCAGGAACTAACTCTGTTAATTCTTTGTGTAATCGTTCCTTTAAACCTGGGAACATTGTACTTCCACCAGAGAGGACGATATTCTGATAGAGCTCTTTACGAAGGTCAATATCGCATAATTGAACTGATTTATAGATTGCTTCATCCAAAGGAGTTTCTTCTTTCCCGATTGCACTGGGATTGAAGAAAGCTTCAGGGGCAAGGAAACGTTCTGGACCAATGGTAAGAGTTTCACCATCAGGGAGTGTGTATTGCTTTTCCATACCAGAGACTTTTTCAGCTAATTTCAATTCTTTTTCTGGATCTAGAGCAACATAACATAGTCTTTCTTTAATATCACGAACGATTTCTCGTTCTGCAGAAGACGTTAATGCACGCCCACGGGTGCGAAGTAATCTTCGCAGATACTCTGTAATGTCCCGTCCAGCTATATCAATACGACTGATAGCATGGGAAATTGCGAATCCTTCATAAATAGGAACGATATGAATGACACCATCACCTGCATCAATAACTAATCCCGTTGTTCGACCAGAGGCATAGAGAGAGAGAACTGCTTGCATTGAGACATACATTGCGGGAACATTGAAAGTTTCGAACAGGATTTCTGCCATTTTTTCACGGTTTTTTCCTGGGTTAAGAGGAGCTTCTGTTAGAAGTATTGGATGTTCACTTGGATTTACTCGTAAATCATTGTGGAAGGTGTAATGCCAAATTTTTTCCATAGCATCCCAATCTGTGACGACTCCGTGAACAATGGGATAGATGAGCTTAAGTACACCCCGTAGGTTCATTGCTTCTTCACCTACGTAATACTCACGAACGTAATGATCTACGTCAGACATAATTGATTGGTATTTTGGATAACCAATCAAGGTAGGGAAGACAGAACGTGGTTGATCTTCGCCTGCATATCCATTCTTACTCAGTCCAGTACCATTATCGATAACAAGGGGTTTTCCGGTAATTCCTTCTGCTACTGACATTTTTTTCTCACTTATTTGATATTTTTATTAGGCTGTTTAAAATTCTGAAATATGCTTATTTATTTAAATAAACTTCAGATATCGTTTCGGTCAATTTAACGAAATAATATCTGAGAAGTTCCTAGAGCCTTATTGCAAGTAGCACATTCTTCAGTTATTTTATAAACATATCCTTTTGATTGAAAATTGTCTTTAAAGTATAATTTTGGCAGTAAATCCCGACAAAATAGGTCTTGCTGAAGTTTAAGAGGCGCGTTTAAAAGTCTTAAATTAGAGATTTTGAGAATATGTTAATGAATATAAAGCGAAGAGCAGCGATAAAAATGTGAAAAAGTTCTTCTACTTAAACCCCAATAAAATCAATCTTTTATTCATTCAGACCATTTTTATAGAGTTAGGAGTAATTAATATAATTTTTTAGAACTATTTTTTTAGTTAATTTTAAGGGGAAGTTCTTATTCAAAAAAAAGATATTAATAGAATATTATTACCTTGAATAAATAAAAAATAATAATTAAAGCAATAATTAAAAGATTAAATCTTAGTAAATTTCTATCCAAGGTGCTATCTCTTTCTGGTATTCTTAACATCTTTTCAGAATAAAAAAATATTTAAAATCGAATATGAGTTCTCTAAGAGTATATCTTATCCATAATTTTAATTAAAAATTTAATAAACAGTCAATTAAGAAAAAAAAAAGAGAGGTATTTAATTGTCAACAGATAAACGCAATCGCTTTGATCTTAGTGATGGGTTCGGAAAAGAGGATATTTCTGCTATATTCGGTGGAATTTGGTCACTAATTACTTTTATCTTTAAGGTTATCTTCTATCCGTATGTATGGATCTTTCGTATGTTCGGACGTAGTATCCGATTTATAAGAAGTAAGAAAGATCCTAGTTTAGCTCTTGAACTTGATGAACGAAATTTTATGGAAACTATTCCAGGATTTTTCATCCTTTCTGGGTTTTTTGGTGGAATATTATTTGGAATTCTAGTTTTCCTATCCGATCAGGAGGGAATCAGATCTTTTTTCGATAATATTGAATTAACCTCAATAATTGCACTTATTGGAGATATTCTAGGATTTTTCTTAGAGATCATTCTTTGGATTATAGGAATTGACGCAAGGGATGCTCAAGGAAACGTAATATTAGACAGATTTGGACTTCTTGATTTATTTTTCGATGTAATATTTGCAGGAATTTCCTGGTTCATAAAACAGATTTTTGATGATCCTTTGATGCTTTTCATTGGAATAGGTATTATTGGATTTATGTTAGCAATAATTTGGATAATTATTTCAGAAACTGGGGTATTAGGAACAATTTTCTCTAAAGCATTGAATTTCATCAAATATCTCATTAAAATTCCACGTCAATTGTATAATGCATTAAATCAAATCTACAACCGATTTAATGACCTTTTAGGTGGTCTAATTATTGGACATGAGCGTTTAAATGCAAGAAATTTAGGTTTTCACAAAAAGGTTCTTTCAATGACTCTTGGTCTAGGAGTCTGGGTATTCTTTGCAGGAATCTTTGTATTAATAACTGAAGCTGGTGATCAACTTCAAGGTCCTCTCGGAATCGGATTTATTTTTACTATCTTACTTATGTTTGGTATTGGAGTAGGAATTGTAGGTACATTCTTTATAGTTCGTATTTTAGACCTTGTTTCACGGAAAAAATATATTTCTGGAAAGGAAACGGTTTCTTAAGCTAATTTTTTTCCTTTCCTTCGATTTTTTGCAAGATATTCCTTTATCATTCAAATCTAATATTTTTTTTATCAATCTAGTTTATAGCATAATATTGATTATTTACTTTGTTAATCTTCCTCTATCGATGTAGAATGGTTCTTCATCAATTTGAAGTCAATTTTCCAAAAATAAACAAAAAATTGTTTGTTAGAAATTCCATTGAAATTATTAGAGATGTTATACTTAGAGATAATTGAAAAATTAGCCTTGATGCTTGGATGCACGGTGACTATGGGTCAATTCAAATTGGGATATGTAATTCTATTAATAAAAGTTAAATATAACACTTTAAGTTGCTAAATTGGTTCATATAAGTATTACTGGATTAAAAAGATTAAAAGAATAATTATTTAGAGGGTTATATTTGAACGAGTTACAAATTGGAAATGATCAAGAAAAAGGGATGAATTCCTTTGGTAATTTTCTTATAATCCTTCTTTTGATGATTGTGTTCTTTATTGCTTCTGCTTATGGTGTCCAACGCACAATTCTCTCCGCGTTTACGAAACAAACTCTTCCTGTTGCCGAATGGTTCACTGGATGGGGTTGGATTAGCATTGCGTTTACTCTTTCAAGTTTTGGATTATTTAAGGGTACAGCAGGTATATTCTCCGGAGAAATTACAAATAAACTTGGACTCAATAAAGTAGTAATCCTTGGTACTAGCTGTTTTGCTTTAGGTTCTATTATTTTATTATTAACCCAAGGACGTTTTATCATAATTAGCCTCGGTAATTCCTTTTTAGGAACAGGTGAGGGTATTCTTTATGCTGCTGCAATGACTTATCTAACTGAAATTAGCAAACCATCACGAAGAGCTCAATGGCTTGGAATAATGGAACTCTCTGTATATGGTGGATATTCCTTTGGTGCTTTAACCTCTGGTACAATTTCTATGATATCAGGATCAACTGGTGCTTCATTCATATTTTCTGCATTAATTTCTCTACTTGCTGTGGGTTTTGCATTATTGACAATCAAACCAATAACAAAAAGTAGTACTCAAGTTGAATTTGAAAAGCTTAGAACTCCTATTGAGGATTTTCAACCTTCTAGAAGTATTGGATCCTTAATTCAAAAACCAACTGTGTTTGTAACGCTATTAACAGGTCACACAAGTAAAATGGTAGACAGTATTATAGTTTTGTACTTGCCATTAATCCTCAATAGTTCATACTATGGCTATGGGTTATCACTTGAAGAAACAGGGGTGATTACTGCAAGCTTTACATTTTTTTGGGCAATTACAATGCCATTAGCTGGTCGGATTAGTGATAAGATTGGACGGAAAACTCCAGTAATTTTTGGTCTCATTCTTCAAGCTCTCCTTTTAATTATCTTCTCATTAGCTAATTTTCCTTCAATTTTCCTATTATTCAATATTGCATTAGCTGGATTTGCAATTGGGCTTTATTACCCTATTTTACCCACAATATCTGCAGATATTGCATCTGATGTGGATAAACCCAGACTAATTGGTCTTTATAGATCTTTTAAAGACTTAGGTTATTTCACGGGGCCGATTTTTGCGGGGTTTGTTGCCCAATTATGGTTTGATGAAGGTTTAAGCTTGAATATAGTAATAAGAATTCCAATATTAGTTTCTGGGGTAATTTTATTCATTTGTGGTTTTATAATTATTCTAGCTCGGGAAACACATCCTGGTTGGTCACAGTTTCGATCTAGTCTTGAACATGCTGAATTAGTTGAAGAATGTATAGTTCAATCAACGAATGGTTTGTTGGTATATTTAGAACAACTGGTTGAAAGTGATGAAGATTATCAATACCGACTAATTCGTTATTCACAGAAAGCTAAAGAATTAGAAATTATAGCTGATCGTAAATTACAAGAAATTGTTGTAGAAACTTATAAAACTTTACATAAGACACCTGATTCTGAAAATTTTCTACGAATTGCTCGTCGACTTGATCGTGTTGGTGGATTGACCTTAGGAGCATTATTTCGGATTCAAATGCTATCAATTAATGATATTCCCCCTTTAATTCAAGAAAAACTTCATAATGCAGCAATTGCTTTACGTTCAATGGTTCGATCAACAGTTGATGTTTTGAAAGTTTTGGAAATAAAAATAGATGCAGTTGAAGGGATCTATCACACAGTTCAGGCAAGAGAACATGACCTTGACTTATTGTATCAAGCTATGAATCGACAACTGTATATTTCAGCAACTCAAATGCATTTTGGTGTTTTTTCTGCTATTAAGGATGTAGTAAATATGATCGAACAAGCTGCAGATTCAGCAGAAGATGCTGCCGAGGTAATAAATATTTTAAGTATAAAATATCATGCATAAAGTAATGTTAATTTGGATATTGGTTATTCAATCTTATTTATCGGTGTAAAAGATAGTGATAAGGAGTATTGAATTTATTCTCTTAGATCTAGACTATGAGATGAACAAAGAAGATGGAATTCAAATTCCTCTCCTTCGTTTATGGGGACGTTCGGCAGAACGCACAGTTGAGGTTCGTATCCTAGATTTTTTTCCATATTTTTACGTTGAAGCTGCAATTGAGCAAGTCAAATCAATATTAAAGAAAAATAACCTGATAACTTCTAATTGGATTTTAAAATTAGAAAAATGTATAAAAAGGCAATATTTTGGAGGAGTACAAAAGAACCTTATAAAAGTGGTAGGTAGAGTCCCATATTTAGTACCAAAAATACGAAATCTATTTCTTCAATCAGGTATTCCTATTTATGAAGCTGATATCCCATTTACTAAAAGACTCCTAATAGATCGTGGATTAAAAGCCCTTCACACTATTATGGCTTCTGGAACTATTCTTAGGGAGACAAAAGAGGACATAATCGTTCTAGCATCAATCAACGATATTTCTCAATTAAATATATCATCTAATTATCAACCTCTTGTAATGGCATTTGATATTGAAGTTGCTGAAGAGGGCGAAACAATAACAGAGCTATTTGCAGCAAAAAATCGAAGAGTAACTGCTATTTCACTGGCTTGGGGGTATATTGGAACAGCTGACATACAGACCTATGTAATAATTCTTGAGGCTGATTCAGATTTAGAGGAATTGAAGTTATTAACAACATTTCAACAAAAAATTTTAAAAATTCGTCCTGACGTTATAGTATCATTTAATGGGACAAATTTTGATATACCATACTTAAAAGCCCGGTTTCAAAAATATAATCTAAATTTTGGCAAGCTCGCTATATTCGATGATCTTCAGGCTGATATTTTAAAATCAAACATTCCAGTTGATAGTTATCGTTTAAAGGGAAGAGCATTAGTAGATCTCTTACCCAAGACGTGGGGAATTCATCCCATCAGCGGTAAAAAAACATTAAATTCTATTGCTAAACATGTTTTAGGAGAAAGTAAAGTTGAAACAGATATGAGATTGGGGGAATTATGGCGAGAGGCAATTAAAGGAGATAAAGAGAAATACCAGGTGTTTTACAATTATTCATTAACAGATTCATTACTAACTTTCCGTTTGACTTCTGAGCTTGGGATTGCAGACCTAATAGAGTTATGTCGTCTCTCTGGATACCCTCTGCCTGAAGGTCTTCTTTCAACACATCGAAATATTGGAGAACTTGAATTAATGCGAATTTTATACACAAGAAACATGTTAATTCCTAATGTACCTGATTCTTCTGAATTAAAAATAAGGACTGAGCTAAAGAAGAAACATCCACATTTAGGAGGGTGGGTCTTAGATCCTGAAGTTGATGAAGCTCTTTGTGTTGCTATTTTCGACTTTCTTTCGCTTTATCCAAATATTGTAAGACAACACAATATTTCTGGTGAAACCCTAATTCCCAATAGCGAAAAATTATCTCCTATAGAGAGATTCAAACAGCTTCCTCGTTATGGGGCACTCGCTGAATTAATGGATCGTGTTTTGAAGACAAGATATCAACTTATTAATAATATAAATTTATTAAAGAATAATAAAACGAAATTTAATCAGAAAGAGATACAATTACAGCAAAAACAACAGCGATCTCTTAAATTAATGGCAAATTCAGTAATTGGAGCAGCAAACTATCCACGTGGCCGGTTTTATCATTATCTAATTTCAAATAGTATTACAGCAATAGCTCGAACTTTATTACGTGATCAACTTCAGTATTGGACCGCAGAATTTTCAGTAAATCACCCATATCAGGTTTATGTTAGATATGGTGATACAGATTCCATTTTTGTTGAATTTGAAGATGATAATCTAGATCTATCCTCTCTGTTCCGAGAAAATACAAATCGAGAGGAATTTATTCAGCTCCTTGATTCTGAGATTAAAGACTATCAAACATTTCTTTCCTCACGCTTACCAGAATTTCTAGAGCTTAAAAGAGAGGATATCGCCCTAAGAATTATTTTAAAGAAAGGAAGAAAGAAAGCTTATGCCTATTTATCTTTATTGACCAATAAAGTTGTCATCAGAGGATTTGAGGCTGTAAGATCGGATTGGTCGCCTTTAGCTCGAAAAACTCAACGTTTGCTTCTTGAAACGCTACTCCGTGACTTTTCTGATCAAAGACTACTTAATGCTAGACGACTTATTTTAAAAGTTTGTTTTAAAATTTTAAATGATCCTCAAGAGCGTTTAATTCCTGAATTAACGATCCTTGGCCCTGTTAAAAGATCACCCAAGAGCTATAGATCAGTTACACAAGCTACTGGTGCTTTCTTACATTATTGTGAAATTAATAAGCTTGACCCAGAAGAAGAATATAAAAAATGGGATGGATTCCCCTATATCATTACTGAACATTCTGAAAACGTTCCACAATATCAACGAGCTTTTCATCCCGATTTTATTCAAAAGAATAAAGAGAAAATTGATAGAAATCATTATATTAGAGAGATATTAGGTGCTAGTAATAGATTCGGGATTGATATTAGTGAAGCCGAAGTGAAAAGTAATGCATTAATAATTCCATTGACTAATTTCCTGTAATATTAATTCTTATTCTTTAATTGTTTTTAGAAATGATTTTTAGCTAATATTTCATCTAAAGAATAATTCTTATGAAATTCTTAGAGAACTTTTCCAATATTTCTTCTTTCTTCTACTTTTTAGAACATCAAACATTTAGTGTTCTAATGCTTGGTATAATAAAATCAAAATGAATTATTTTTTTATAAGTTAGCTTACCAAAAGCGTGAGGAATATGAAATTAAAATTAAATTGGATAATTATTTTGGCTTTATTGTCACTTAGTTTGATTCAAACAACTGGTATTATTGGACAATCCGAAATTTATCAAAATCATAAAGATCAATTTGAATCCAATGAAGTTTATAACTTTGAGGATTCAGAGATCCATCCTATAGATGAAAATTCGTTAGCAAAGGAATCATCTGTATATCGTTTAGGGCCTATTGTTGAAAATAACTATACATCAAATTACCTTCCAACAACTAAGGTTAATGATGAAAATGATCAATTAATTGTTAACATTGATCTTGAAAAATCAGTTGTTGCACCAAATGATCCGGTTAATTATCTTCTACAAACGACTCAAGGGACAACTCCTGTTTCAGTTAATCTTATTGTTGAGATCATTCAAGGTGAATATTGGGATTGGTACTATTCTTATTATTATAATTATGATGATTATTCCTCACGTATTATTGAAACACATTATATTACGACCAATCTTCAAGGAATATGGAGTTCTACCTTTATTTCATCTCAGACTGGACGATTTACAATTGTTGTTCGTTCTCAATCCAATTCATTTTTGACATCTCGTGCTTTTTCTGTTTCCAGCATTGGAATCTTCTGGAGAGCTCCTTACCAGTTTGTTGAAGGAGAAATGTATTATTCTGTTGCATATATATTAGACATTGCAGACTTTTCCCCTCTGTCTGGTGTTGAAGTTGAATTAACAGGTAATCGATATTTCTATAATCCAAACACTTCAAAGTATGAATATGTAGAAGAAAAAGTTTTTTCTGGGATTACAGATGTTCGTGGGATTATAGAACCTAAATTTGTTCCTTCAACATTCCTATCTCAGAATTATTGGATGATGTTGAACTTTTCTGCAAGCTATCAAGGGGAAACAACTTTCATCTCTCGTGATATTTATCGAGGAGGTTATATGTGGACATGGGATGGTTATTGGGAGTATCAACCGTATGAGTTTGTAATAACTACAGATAAGCCTATTTATTTCCCTGGTGAATCCATTAAAGTTAGATTTTTAATCTGGAAAAATGATTATTACAAAGTTACTAAAGATCCTCTTGAAACTGAATTTGAAATTGAGATTACTTCACCTAGTCAACATATTTTGCTCCATAAAAAAGTTTCCTCAAATAAATATGGTATAACTACACTATCATTTGCGCTTGATGTTGAGAGTGAACTAGGACTATACACCTTAATTGCTAAAAAAGATAATGCAATAGGTTCTTTACAAATTCGTGTTGATAAATATGAAAAACCTGCTTTTAGAGTTTTAATAGGACTGGATAAAGAATATGTAGTTCCAGGTCAGACTATTACAGGGAATATTTCTGCTCAGTACTATTTCGGGCGTCCCGTATCAGGTGGAACAATTAATCTTATAATTGGAAACTTAGGAACATTACAAGGCACAACAGATATAGAAGGATATTGGAAATTTAAGTATACGCTCCCAAAAACCTTAAGTTCTGAATTAGAATCAATTCCTATCAATGTTACTGTTACAGATACAGTAGGGAGGAAAGTGTCAGGAACTGCAACGATAATTGTTACCAACCAGGTGTATACATGGGCTTATGTTAATCCTTGGTTCCCAAGAATTAATGAGAACATAAGTGTTTATCTAGGAGCCTACCAATTTACTTCACATGATTTTTACTGGGCTAGCTGGACTCCACTTGCTGATGCTTCCATTAAAATGATACTTTTTGGGATTTTATCAGACAATCAAAATGCTTCAGTGATGACTTTAACAGGTCGTACTGATAGTTCAGGACAAGGAATAATTACTTTCCAAATTCCACAAAGTATAACTAAATTCTTTACACGTTATGTGGGATTAATCGAAGTTGATGCTGAAGATGGACGAAAAGGAACGACGACTATTTATTTCACACTTGATCGTAATATTGTGGCCACTTCATTAAATTCTAATAATTTTGATCCAGGAGAAGTTGTTGAGTTATCTCTTAAAGTGATTAATGGAGTTGATCAAGGAGCGATTAGTGGAAATGTCAAAATCAGGATATACGATGCAGATTATGAATTAATTGGTATGACAACAAGGTTAATTTCAAAGAGTGGAGAAACAATCAACATTAAATTATCCTCATATGCTCCAACAGGAAAATACAACATTCGTATTTATCTAGAAACAAAATTTGATACATATTGGGGCTTTTGGCAATATTATCGTTATGTAAAAACTGTGGAATTTACAGTAGGTTCCATTTACAGTTTAAATCTCACAACAGATAAATCAAATTATTCCTTAGGGGATAAAATGACTTTAACTGGAGAATTGAGTCAATCTCTTTCAACCCCATTAATGATTCAATTTGTTAAACGGGGTATTGTCAATACTTATTTCATCTCATTAAATGGAGCTCTGACATTTAATATTTATATATCTGATCTTGGTCCACTTGCTCCGAAATTTTGGGTAGATGCATTCGGGGTTAGTTCAAATGGATTACTTATAACCTCTAATATAGAGGTGAAGGTTGATTCAAATCTAATTGTAGATATAAATTCTTCAAAACAAATTTATGAGCCTGGGGACTCTGCTCAAATTACTATTTCAGTGAAAGACTCTGTAGGGAATCCGATAACAAGTATACTTGCAGTATCTTTTGTAGATAGTTCTGTATATGGTGTAGAGGCAGATCCAGAAAGTGAACTTACACATTTTGAGCAAGAAGAATATTGGCCTGCTGTTTGGACTGTTGTCTCTTGGAAAAATCTCCAGCAAAATTGGTGGTTCTGGTGGTATGAGGATTATAATATTCTTGGAATTCGAGGTGGATATTGGTATGGTGGTCCTGAATATACAGATATTGATTATATGATGCCACCAACTAGTTCTGATGAAAAAACTCAGGATCAAGAAACTCCAAAAACACGAAAAGAAATTCGTGATAATCTACCAGAAAATGCTTACTGGAAACCTCAGATAGTTTTAATTAGTGGTCAATGGTCGGAAACAATTACTCTCCCTGATAATATTGGAGAATGGACTGTCCGAGTCATAGCTACAACTCAATCTGGAAACGGTCAATTAGCGAAATATACATTTAACACATTTTTGCCATTTTTCGTTGAAATTGATAAAGACCCATATGTCCTTCAGGATGATATTTTCGTTATTAGAGGTATAGTCTATAATTATCTAGATGAGCTCCTTGATATTAATCTCAAAATAGAGGTGGGAGAAGGAATAATTGTTTTAAGTAAGGATAGACAACTTTTAAGGCTTCCTGGGGGTTTTCTTGGATCCATTGGATGGGCTTGTCTTGCAAATGAACCAGGTTATCATAATGTCACTATATCAGCTGAAACAACGACTTTGGATGGCATTTTGCATTTTGATGCTATACGAAAGTCTCATGAAGTAACACCAAATGGAGTTCAAGAAATTGTACAACAAAGTGGATTCATTTCTTCTTCTCCTGTCTTTTTTTATTCAAAATATGAAGAAGCAATTTCCTCAAAAGAATTCCTTCAACTTGATCTTGGACTTGGTTCCATTGCTCTCTCTTCATGGGAGAGGTTAATTGGATACCCATATGGCTGTACGGAACAAACGATCTCACGATTAATTCCTAATGCACTTATATTACAATATTTAAGAGAAGCTGGATCATTAACAAATGATACTGAAGAGCTTATTAATGATATGATTTTATCTGGAATTTCTCGTCTCTATAGCCAGCAGCATTCTGATGGTGGATGGGGTTGGTGGCATGATGATACTTCACGAATTTATATGACCAGTATCGTTCTTTATGGATTAGGAGTTGTAAATAATTCAGATTTTCATTTGGACTTAACTGTTATTAAAGCAGCACTGGAATTTCTAAAAATTCATCAAAATTATGATGGAAGCTGGACTGTAGATTCTTGGAGAAATATTGACAAGGCATCTTATACAGCTTTCGTTCTTCGTGCCTTTGTTTATTGGGATTCAATTGCTGATTATTCTACTACCATCGAAAATGGGGTTAGTTTTATCCAAAATACATGGAATCAAGGACAAATGCAATCAAATTACTTGGCAGGCCTTTATTTAACAAATATAGCGTCCACAGGTTATAGTACAACAGGATTTGAGACTCAGTTAATTACTTTCTTAAAAAACAATGTAAAAATCTCGAACGAAGGTTATTATTGGACCTATGCTACAGAAGAAAATTATTGGTGGAGATCTTTGGGTGGTGATGTTGAAGTAACTTCACTAGCCCTCGAAGCTCTAGTTAAATTGGATCTATCGGCATCAGTTTCAATTATCCGTGGTGCATTAGGTTGGATTCTTCAGTACCAAAATTGGTATGGATGGGGAAACACAGCTGATACTTCAGCAGCAATTTCAAGCATCCTCTCAATCACATCGAGTAGTATAAGCTCCAATGAAGATGTCACAGTTACTTTAGTTATAAATGGCAATGAAATTCAAAATATTGACCTTTCGATTGGAAATCAACCGAATTATTACCTTCGACTTGATGATTTATTCCAGAATGGTAATAATACTATCCAATTATTAAAGAGTGGAATTGGAAATGTTACATATTATTTCCAAGGTGTACAAATTCTTCGAAAGTTACCTATTATTACAATACCTGAAACAATAACAGCCCAATCAGGTCAGGATGTTGTAATTCCAATTTCTCTTATTCCAAGCTCTGAAAAGATATATTCTGTAGATCTAAAGCTTGTACCTATAGCTGGGGATATAGTTCCTGTTCCTAATCTACCACAAACGATTTCATTCCTTGCTCATTCAACCACTATTAACTTTAATTATAATGCTCCTTCTATTCCAGGGTTATACTTTATACCTGGATTTGATATCTCATATAGATTATCTAATCAGGATCAGGAAATATTTTCCCCTGCAATAATCTCCCGAAGATATGGGCCAGTTTTACTAGATGTCAAAGAGTTTACTGAAGGTGTGTTATCATTAAATAAAGGTTCAATACCAAAAGAAATTCCCCAAGTTTTTTTCAGTTCAAAAACAATTAATGATACTAATGGATTGTCTATAGAGAGAGATTACTCTCAAATATCGTCCTACCAAAAGGGTGATATGGTAGTGGTCATTTTAACAATTGAAAATACTCAGGATACGCAGAATTACCTTATGCTCGAAGACTTTCTCCCATCTGGATTCCAAGTTGAACCTACAACTGTTCAATCCAGCCAAGGAATATTCAAACAAACTTCGTTTGGTGTAGTATTCTTCTTTCCAGAATTAAATAAAGGAAAGACAGTAGTTCAATATGGAATTGTGGCATATAATGTTAGACAGTCATTAGTTAAACCTGCTCGTCTTTCTAGCATGTATGACAGCTGGGAAGTCTTGAGTACTCCCACAATTTTAGGAGACACTCGTCTAAAATTGGATCCAACTTCTGGAGACATTCAAAAAGATCTCCAAAATCCAACTCTTGAAGATATAATAATTTCTGAGGAATTAAAAGAGAATATTCCTATACTTTCCATTTCGATTAAAGCATTCGACAATTGGGGTATTTCAAGTGCTCGTGTCTTTATTAAACAAGATAAATGGACTGTTTCTGAATGTAATTTCCAAAATAATAAATGGAAATCTATCATTTACTCTCTAAATGAAGGAAAAAGTGAGATATACATTGAATTAATAGATAATAGCGGAAATGTATTCGTAAGTGATGAGATTACTAGATATCTTGAATTGAAGGATCTTTACATCCCTACTTTTTCAATATTGATATTATTAGCCATCTCAGCTATTATTGCAGTTTCTGTCTCGTTAATCATTCAGAAAAATAAGAAATATTAAAAATTTGGAGTACTATTCTCGGGGTTGGGAAGTAAATCCATTTTCTGGTTTAAGTTAGAAATAGCTGAAAAATGAAATTTTTAATATCTGAATTTCTCACTCTTTTTTTTCCAAGATCAAAATGATGTTTATTTGAATCCTTCAGATTTATATGGTAATTTCGTAGGTATTGATTCTAAAATTAACCTCAAATTTCAATTTTCTTTCTTTATACGGCATTAAACAAACTTTAGGGTTTTATTTTATATAAGGTGAATCTAAAAAAATTCAAGCTGAATAAATAATTTAAATTTAATTACCCTGATTTAAAAGAATTAAATAATATTTTTTTTATATTTTTAGGAAATTAAAGAAAGCTCTGGTATATTTTTTAGGATTAGAACAAATTTTAGGCTATTTAAGAAAGAATTAGTATAATTTATACTAAGTAGAATAATTAACGATATGAATATATTTGTACTCAATAAAAAAAGGATAATTGATTATTAAAATAGGATTAATTTTTTTGTATACTTCGTATAAAAAAGACATTAGATTATTAGAAATCGATTTAAATATGTAATCTGATTTTAGATCATGATATTGACGAATTTAAGAGAATGAAAATAACTGATGGTTTAAATTAAATCTTGTGATTTGAACTAAGCAATCAATGCTGCTCTGTCTCAGATACAACGGAACGTATTTTCTTTAGTTCGGTTAACATTTGTTTTCTTAAGATTGCTATTCCTGTGGCTCTATCTTCTTTACGTCGTCCTACTGTTCCAAGGGGATTTGAGGTTGGTTTCCCACTACTTGTACTAGGAAAAGAAATTTTTGGAATTGAAGGAATTTCTGGTTTTATGGGAGATAGTGAAGCAGGCTCAGATTGAGGAAGGTTGGCAGGTTCGGATTTATCAGGTACTGTGGGAAAAGAGAAGCTTATCTTTGGAGGAGTGCTGAGTTCAGGACTTTGACTTGAAATGACTGGTGCTGATTTAGAAACATGTACCTGAGGTTTCTCCTTTGGAATGTCTGGAATTTCTTCTTCTAGTTTTTTAGTTACTACTTTAGGAACAGGCTCAGTATGACGAGCGAGTTTAGCAGCTGAGATTTCTCCGAATACCTTCTCAATTGTAGGAGTTTCTGGTACTTTAAGTTCTCTAATCTCATTCAAATTTAAGCCTTGGGATATTTTTTCCAATGTTGTTGAAGTTATATAACTTTCTAGGAGAGATTCTTTTAACATTCTCTCAAAACGGAGCATAGCAACTTGAAAAGCATAAGTGATGTGAGCATATTCTTCCATAGATAAATCTTTAAGTTTTAGTGAAGCTTCAAACTTGAAAGAACGTGTTGTTTCATCTGTTTTCTTTTTGAAAAGTCTGACCACTTGAGTTGTCCTTCCTCATTGTGTTTAATGTACCATGAACCAGCTTCTACTTGAAGTTTTGCTTCCAATATTATTAAACTATTCTAACAAAATACTCCGAATATAATTTAAAAACTTGCTAAAAATAGAACCCAATTCCTGATATATTCTTTTCTTTCTAATTAGTATTAATTTATCTTTAAAATAAATGTTTTGCTTTTATTTTCGTTGATAAAATAGCTATAATCATTTAGAATTAATCATTTTTAACAATATTATTTTTTATGTTCATTAAGCAGGATTAAAAAGTAAACTAAAAAAGTTCTTAATCACTTCTTAATTCGCTTTTTTCTGTAGTGAATTTTATTATATTATTTGGATGCAAAAAACATGACGAAAGCAAGAGTTATATTAGTTGGTATCGGAAATGCCGCTTCTTCCTTTGTTCAGTCATTGAAATATTACTCTGAACATGAGACAACTGGTTTAAAATATGAACAAGTCGGTGGAATGAGAATTAATGACATTGAAGTTGTTGGTGCATTTGATGTAGTTGAAGGGAAAGTAGGGAAGGACCTTTCAGAAGCAGTTTTCGCTGAACCTAATGTAGCTCCTCGTCTGGTAGATTTTAAGAAGAAACTAGGTGTTAAAGTACTAAAAGGACCTGTTCTTGATGGGATTTCAAATCTATTAGCTGAAACTGTTCAAATTTCTTCGATTCCTGACTCAAACCTCGTAAAAGAAATTAAAGAAATTGATGCAGATATGATGGTATCATTGTTACCTTCAGGAGCAAATGAAGCAACTTTTGCATATGCTAATGCTGCCATTAAATCTGATCTAGCCTTTATTGAAGCTGCACCAACTAGAATTTGTTCTGATGATCAATGGGTAAGAAAATTTAAGAAAGCAAATTTGCCAGTAGTAGGGGATGATTTACAGTCTCAACTTGGTGGTACACGAATTCACAAAGGACTATTGGAAATGTTAAATTCATTTGGGGCAAAAATTCGCAATACATATCAACTGGATGTTTCGGGTGGAAGTGAAGGAATGAATACACTTCACGACGATCGTAGAATGGAAAAACGACGAATCAAAACAGATAGCATAAAAAGAACACTACCTTATTTAACAGATAATGATATTGCATCAGGTACTACCGATTATCTTGATTTTCTTAAAAATGAAAGGACAGGATATTTTTGGATTTATGGTAGCTATTTTTTGGGTCATCCCTTTAAAATTGATATAACTATTAAAACAACTGATGGACCTAATGCTGCAGGGACGCTAGTAAATGTAATTCGAGCCACAAAAATTGCATTAAATCGTGGAATTGACGGCCCATTACTATCTGTTTCTGCTTATGGATTCAAATACCCCCCTGTATATATTGGTGAGCAAGAAGCTGTTAAAAGATTCGAAGAATTTATCTCTGGGGACAGAGCTGATTAACTGAAAATCTACAATTGTATTTGGAGCTATAGTCAATGAAAACGGTCAAGATTTTAGTTTCAGGTCGTGTGCATGGGGTGTTTTTTAGGGTTTATACCCGTGAGTATGCTCAAAAACTTTCTGATTTAACAGGATATGTAAAAAATCGACGGGACGGTCGTGTTGAAATTTTTGCTGAAGGACCTGAAGAATCACTTTTAAAATTAGCTCGTTGGGCAAAGGAGGAAGGATCACCTGCTTCTCAAATCACAGGAACAGAAGAAATTTGGGGGAATACTATTAGTAAAAGGGAATATCAGGATTTTAAAATTACTTTTTAATAACAATTCTCACAGGTCTAAATCATTATCGATTTCAGGAATCACAGTACTAGCAATTCGTTCAAAGAAATCTATTTCGTTAAAATATTCTGTGATTAAGATATTTTTATTATTTATTTCCAGAAACATTTTTTGCTTCTTAAAGATATTTTCTTCAACTATAATAAGTGTTTCATTATCATTAAAAGAAGTTTTATAGTCGTTTGATGAATCAATAAAGAATAAAGATTCCTTATCCAATATAATAAATTTCTCTTCTTCAATAATTTCAAACCCTAAAAGAAGATCCTGCATAATCCATAATGGGATGCCATAATATTTATTATTCCAATATCCAATTAGAGCTAGGTCAACTTGGGAAGCTAAATTGTCCTTTGTTGAATCATCCGAACGTAAAATGAAAGCAATTGTTGAATTTTGTAAGAATTTTTGTAAGAATGTCCATAAATATTCAATAGCTTTTTGTCGGAATATTTTACTTGGAATTTCCAATATTTGGGGGAGGGATGAGATAAAATCTGTTGAATCAAACTCCACAATCCATATTTTATGATTTAAATCTAAAAATTCTTGAATTGAATCCTGTTTGTCCTTCATCTTCATTCCTTCAATATCTCAATTTCATTCATCCCTCTCACACTCTTATTTTTAAGCACCCTAAAATTTTTGATTTCAGTGAAAATATATCCAAAATTAACTCTAAACTTTTTTCTTTTGAACCATTAAATTTTTCAAATAGGATATTTTCTTAAATATAAAATTCGGTTTGGTTTCACTCAGATATAGTAATCAAAGTAAAAACTCCTAGGGATTTCATATGAGTATTACGACACAAAGGGGCGTTCGAGTGGTTTGTGATGGTCCATGTCATTTATGTAAGAGCAAAATCCGTGAGAAAAACGTATTAACTCAAGCATTAGATATTATATACTATTGTAGGACTTGTCAACAAAAATATCTATGTAACGACGTACTTGGACGTATTAAGGGTGAATATTCCTGTCCTTCATGCGGTTCTGTTATATCAGAGATGACTGTCGAACGAGCAAATCAATTAGGACTGGCTTTTGGTTATCAATTAAGTCGAACATCTGTTGATAAGAGACCAGTCGAGCAAATTAAAAGAACATGGTTTTATTCAATAGGAGAAGTTATTTTAAAAAAAGATTTTGTGAATGATCTCATCGAATTAGAAGAATTGACTGTAATGAAGTTGGTAGACCTTTTGTATCATGCAGATGTCGTTTATCGACCTTCAGTTGCAATAATTGATAAAAAGCGTTTATTATGGGATCTTTTTGCACGAAAACCTGCTATAATTAGGTCAATCCATAATTCCCTAATAACACGAGCAGAGAATAGAAGAGTTGATCTTATACTTAGGGCTCTCATTGATCATGAAGCTTTTGGATGCACTTTTTTAAGCACTATCATTCCTTCACCTATTGCAGGGACCATTGATCTTATAGGAATTGATGAAAAAACAGGGGAATTAGTCTGGTTTATTGTTCAAGAAGAACGAATTGATGAACGAGTTATTAATTCTCTGTTAAACGAGTTGCTTTCACTTCCTCCTTTAGAATTCATGGGTGTAGCACGAATTATCTTGCTTACTAAAAAATGGATATGGATGGGAGCAGAGATTGCACGGAAACAGGGAAAGATTCAAACTCGATGGACTCAGCTTTCATTAGAATTATGGGAAGAGGATCCACTTTTTGTACACAAACAAATCTAATCTCTGAGAAGAAAGTCAACCCAAAGGATAGTTTACAATGAGAATATTAATGGAATATTTGATAAATTTAAATTAGATAAAGTCATTCCTTCAGTAATGGATGGTAAACATTTATTAGACATAATTCTTACAATAAAGATTAATAACATTTATTAGTACTAATTCATTATCAGTAAATAATACGGCAAGAACGACCGAAATTCTAATATATAAAGGAATAATACCAAAATCATATGAAAAGACAATGAGGTTGTATCATGAGTTTCCTTATGAAAATTGTCCTTGCAGGCGATGGGGCAGTAGGTAAAACAGCATTACGAGAACGTTATTTGGGCAAAGGATTCAGTAGTAACTACATGATGACCATAGGCGCTGATTTCGCCTTGAAAGAAGCTCAAATTAGAGAAAAAAACATTAAATTTCAAATCTGGGATCTGGCAGGTCAACCACGATTTGGTACTGTTAGGAGTGTTTATTATTACGGATGTTTGGGTGCTTTATTAATCTTTGACGTCACTCGCCCTGATACATTTACCAATTTAGAAAATTGGCTTGATGAAATCTTCAAACATAATGGAAAAGGGTTGATACCAGTCGTTCTGCTTGGTAATAAGGTTGATCTGCGTGAACAATTCCCAAATCATGTCACTGATAGTCAGGCAGAGGAATTTGCTGCCAACTTGTCAAATAAGACAGAAGCCCAGGGTTTTCCCGTTCGATATATGCCTACTTCAGCAAAAACTGGATTAAATGTGTCAGCAGCCTTTGATATGCTTGGAAATGTTTATTTAGACTATGTTGAAGCTCAACAAGCACGCTAATATTCTTTTTCTCTTTATTCTTTATTCTCTTGAATGAATAAAGAATTCTTTTTTAATATTTTAAAATTTGATATCATCAATTGAGTGAACAATCCGAGCACCTTCTAAAGTCGGGAATGTTGCTTGTCCCATTAAAAGGAGGATATACCGATCTTTAGCATATTTTGCATAACCTTTTGTAATAAAAGCGATTGTGTCAACTTCAGATTCATCCATTGCAAACCAAATAGCAATTCGATTCTTTTTTAACAAGCCACCTTTTTCTGCCATAATATCAACAGGAGAGGCCTCTGTTTCAACTGCTTTGATATTTTCTGCAATTTTATAACCTGCTTGTCTCAATCGTTTGGCTATTTCGGTCTTCAAAATTCCTGATTTTGTTTCTCCAGCTTTTCTCAGATATTTTTCAGCTTCAAATTGTTGCCCAATACGATTAAAGGCATCAGATAATTTTCTGAATACTCTAAAGAGTTGTTCATTAGGAGCAATACCTGCTTGAGATTCATAAGTTTCTAATTGGGTCATAGCCATTAATAGATGACTCAGAGCTTCTTGATCTTTTCCCATTGCGGATTTTGTATCTCCTAAAGCCTCTTGTATCTCGCCCTCAATTAATAGCAGTTCATTTTGTGATAAATCAGAAGGGGGTTGTGTTTTAAGTGCATTTAATGCATTATTAAGTATATCTGTTGCTCGTTCAACTTTTTTTTCTACTATTAATGTTTTTGCTTCCTTTAATGCATGAGCGATATCCATTTCTATTCCTCATTGTTTTTAATCAAACTAAGAAGATAAATAAGTCTTGGAGATATAGAATATCATCTAATTTGATAATTACAGTCAATAAATTCTAAATATCTAAATATACTTCGTTGAAGAAAACAGCTCTTGTTATTCCTTACGCTCAACTAAACGTGCAATTGTGGTAAGATAGGACTCAATACTCAGTTTTGGAGTTAAAGAAACCATTAAAATTCTTTCATTATCCAAACAGTACAATAACATCAAGTGGTTCTTACCTGTTACTGCTATGCTTTGTGCTTCTTGGCCTAACATACGTGTTGGTAAACTGATGGCTGAAGAAACAGCTGCTAGCTGTGCTGAGTCAATATCCAAGCTCGATAAAGAGCTTAAAGGGACTCCTGCCGTTGATAAAAGAAGAATTGAGGTAGCTTCTGGGATTGCTCGTTGAATCTTTTCTATCATTGTATCTTCAATATCAAGGGTCTTAACAATAGCATCGAGCTTTGCAGTTATTTCTCTTAGTCTTTCAATTATAATATCAATAGTAGGCCGTTTTTCAAAGGAAGATCGGGGCGGATTGATGGTTGTTATTAGAACTACATCAGAAGCTTTAGTAGCTACAATAATACAATCTTTTTGAAAAACAACATATTCTTTTACTTTGTCATTGAGAGTTGTTTCTAGAAAGTTATGTGATATAGCAAGAGCACTGGTTATAGCAGCTGGAATTATATGTAATTCTTCTTTAATCTCTTTTCCCCCTCTTTTTAAGCCATAAATAGGTGATCCATCTATTGTAGAAACTATACTTTGAGCTATACTTTCATCTTCTAGGAGTTCTGAAATTAATTTTTTTACATCAGGAATATCTCTCAATAAAAACTCAACCTGTCAAACATTTGCTATAAATATGTAAAACTATACTTAAAAGCTATTAAAAGATGACGAAATAAAATAAGTTTAATATTTCTAAAATCAGAGAAAAAGAAAATTAAAATTCAGATATTAAAGGTAAAAGTCAAAGATAAAGAATAGAAGGAAGTTAGAATGAAGAACTAGGTTTAATTGTCTCCTTCTTCAATTATTGGGACTGGATCTCCATAATCCTCTCCACCATATAGAGTTCCAGAATATGATCCTTCTTTATATATTTTTAAAGCTTTATCGGTAGTTTCTACACATTTCATGGCATTAGTTTCCATCTCTAACATCGCTCGGATACAATCAACGTTTTCAGGAATAGGAATACTCTCCATATGGACATCATATATCATGTACACATTATTATGAGAATCCATTGTTAAAGTTTCTTCCCAGATAAAAACCTCTGGTCGATCATATCTTGGACGACCCAAGTCTCTAAAATACTCCACAAGTTGAGCAGAATCAAATAATCCGTTTTTACCTTCTTCAATTAAAATTCGGGGTGTTTTTTTAAATAAATTTATAATATCTTCCCTTGATGCCTCATTTTCAAGAGTTACCTTCAGCATATGAACATGAGACAAAGTCCAACTACCTGCAATTGCGAGCGAGTGAATACGGTCGTTCATTTTCGGCATGACAGTAATAAGATCAGGGCCGTGATGAGATACTCCAAGTACGGGTGTTATCGCATTTATGGGCCCACGGTTTGTTCTAGAAGGATCTCCCGCTCTTCTAGCTAAAGCCACAAACGAATCTAATACCCCATAAGCCTGTTCTAAAGTGGAAATGATTCGTGTTAAAGCAGTAGTATTACAAGAAACTAAACGTGTCAGATTAACTCCTAAATGTGATTTGTAGTTTCCAAAAGTGCTAAAACTCCTTCCAGTAAGAGAATGTTTTTCCCCACCTTGAACTATACATTTTACTTTTGCTTTATTATACACTGGAAGATTTTTTGCAGGGACACCAGAAGGAGTACAGTCAACTACAAGATCAACTTCTTCTAATAAGTCATCGAGATAGCCAACTACTTCAAATCCTGCTTCTCTCATCCGGGGTTCAAAATCAGGAACACTACAATAAATAGGATAATTGCGTTTCTGAGCAATTTGTAATCGAACATCTGAAATTATATCTGCAACTCCAATGAGCTTCATATCAGATTGAGCAGCTACGGCATCTGCCACTCTTTTACCTATAATTCCATATCCAATGATACCAATTTTTGCATTTTTGGTCATTATTTTTCCTCTCCTTTTGATAACTCCCTAAATGCTTTTTCTCCTTCTTCGGTTAAATAAAACATTCGAACTATTGATTGACCAGCAATCTCAATATTAGTTTGTCCCAAATAATCCAATGATCTCCGAACAACAGCCATATCATGTGCAACCAATCCACATGCTTCCAACCAACCTAAACTTAGCAAGGTTTTTTCAAGAGACAAATCTGATTTTTCCATGATCTTTTCATAAGGAACTCCTCTAATAGCCTCTACTGAATGATGTCCCTTGAAAAATTCTTTAGGATTACCAAGTGCTAAAATAACTCGTTGTTGATCACGATTGAGTTTGTTCATTATTTCACCAACTCTTCATAATTAATAATAGAATTTAAGATTCATAACAGTTCTTTTTTCTGTAAATTGATTAATTATTTCTAAGAATTATAATTGCTTACAATTAAAAAAATATTGGTATGGGTTTTTCATACGGGTTTTATTTAAATAGTAGAATCTATTCTTAGAGAATCCTTTGAAGAAGAGAGAAGGATAGAAAATGAATTATCATGTAATGAAATATTAAAATTTATGATATAAGCAAGATTGAATTAAAATAAAAGTTTTATAACTTTTTAAGAACTATTTGGCCTTCAGGGGTGAGTGAAAACATACGAATCAGCTTTTGCCCTGCAATCTCTACTTCTGTCTGTCCAAGGTAATCAATTTTTTCTCTTACAATAGCGCATTCATGCTTGACTAGTCCAAGTGATTCTAAATAACCAAGCGATAACAGAGTTTTCTCTAAGCTCATATCAGCATCTTTCATAATTTTGTTATAAGGAATACCTGGTATACCATTGTCATTACCAGCAATAAATTGAGATGGCTTATCAAGAGCGCTTAAAATTCGTTGTTGATCATTATTTAATTGCATATGAATCACTATTCTCACTTCTTTTTTCTTTTTAAAGGGAAACATGAAAGGATATTATCGTTTGTGTCAACTTTTTTTCTTTAACTAGAGTAAATCGATTTTTTTGTTCTTAAAACAGATTATCTAAAGATTAGATTAACCCATATATTTAATATGGGTATCAGTTTTTAAGCCTTTCTACAGGTGTTTTTTTTCTCTTTTTCTTTAAATATTAGATGATTTAATCTTGAGTGATATGCTGAAGTTAATATTTCAAATCAGTTAATAAAAGACCTCATTTTTGCAGTAATTTCCTCAGGGGTGACTTGAGATATTTTATGATCATCTGATCTTTCTGCACCTCCGATCTGTTGAATTGGTACAATATCAATAAAGAAATGAAAATCATTGTTTGTTTGCCAAGGTAGCTGACGAAAAAGGATATTTCTATCTAAATGGAGAAAATATTCTTTTCCCCATTTCTTAATAAACTTTGTTTGTATTGTATTACTAAAAATTAATGCTGCTGCTAGAGAATCAATTTCAGAGTCATTTAGCTCATATAAAGACGCCACATGACGTTTTGGTATTATTCTTATTTCTCCATCTGCTTCAGGCGCATATACAACAACTATTAACCAATAATCATCCTCCCACAAAATCCTTTCTTTAATCTTTAAATCTTGTCCATGTAAATCTTTTAGAAGATTCTGAGAATATAAACATGCCAAGCAATAATGTTCGTCTTGTGAAAACACTTTATTCCATTGATAAGTTTTTAAAAAGCCATAAGCTTTCCATCCGAAGCCTTTATGGTTACCATGAATTAATGTTTGGCTGTGTAAATGCGGAATACTTGCTCCAGCCCGTTGACCAATGTTATAGAAGTGAAGCACTTTACAATTAGTATAATTGGGATTACAAAAACTTTTCATGCATTCATTTACCGTTAAAATGATATTTTTTAAATATATGATAAATTCCTCTGTTGGAACTTCTTCAATTGTATTATAATGCTTTGTTAAAATGTGAACAAGTGGTATTCCAGATAAAATGTTGAAATCTTCTTGGCCTTTTTGATTTAATTCCTTAATAATTCTTGCCATTGGGGTATAGAGGTTTATTGATGTATAGGCTTTAGTATCTATTAAATTTTCTTTGGAAAAATAAGTAGATAATGGTTTTTGCCACAATTTTAGATCCTTAGACATAATAATTGAAGGGAGATTTCCATTACTTAGTTCACAAAAAGTATCAATACTCGGCGATTCCTTGCGAGTATGGACTGTGGTATCAAATGAGGAAAATTCATGGGGCCTTTTTCCCCGAATTGCACTGAAAAAAGTATGGTGGCCAATTTTATTGCCTGAATCAGTTTTAATTGTCCTAAATGGATCCCATCTGCCAAATGGACTTAAAGTTGCGTTTTTATAAATTCCCCAAAATCCGTCGATGTTTTCTGAAAGCATTACACTATTATTATCAGCTTTCTTCATATTTCCTCACAATATATACATATATTTTCCCTTTAGATTTTTTTAGATAGCTTCTGACGAATCATTGAATTTTTATATTAATTTGTAGAAGTATTTTGCAGGATTGTTATTTAGGTTGTTATCTTTATTATAGTTATATATGGATTTAATTTATAGCTTTATATCTCTTTATTACTGGTGAATTTAATGGAAACTGTTCACAAAATGAGTCGAGTTGATATATTATCGAGAGCAAAGAAATTTATATTTTCTACAGCTTTAGATGATTCTGCTTCAAAACTCTGTCAGTTAAATTTTCAATATGGTCTAGCAAAGATGCATTTGGTACAGGAATTTGAGGGTTTTAATCCTAATACTACCTTCATAGCTGCACCTGATTGCACTATAACCAGAAACCTTAATAGATGGAGAAATGGAATCGGTTATGGTGGTAAAATAACTTGGGGAGAAGGAGATGAACCTATCGTTTTTGTTGATACAATGCCAAATGCCTGTGGAATGTTGTTAGGATCCTTAGAAGAAGTTCCCAATCCGATAGAACTAATTCAATCTGTTCATGACATGAACGAGGAAGATAATCAAGTAGAAATTGAAGGAATTCCAATCCATTGGAATTTTGGAAGTGGTAATCATTTCATAAATGTTTTTGAGATTATACCTAATCCTGCTGTTAGTTCATCAATGGATCTTCCCCAATATTCCTTCGTGATGCACTCCTCACCTTCAGAATTAAAGTCTGATAATAATAATCAAATTATAGGCTTGTATCCTTCTGAAAGTAAAATCTTGCAAGAGATGTGTAAGGTTTTAGACACACCTTTTGGGATAATTAATTATTTAACTGATCAAGATGCTGAAGATTATTTTCAATTCTATAAATGGGCCGATGATTTTGGGAAAAAAAGAAGACATTTAGCTGGGAGACTTCTCTTTGGAGACGATTTTCAAGTTATTGCACATTCGTCTCATCAAGGAATGGTTCATAAAAATGAAACAGCGCTTGGATCTCATGTTTTTGATCCTCATGAGAATAAACTTTTTCCATTAACCTTGAGAGCCGATTTACCCTGTTATTTGATGAAAGGAATCCCAAATTTTACTGAGGAAGCCATGGAAAGTTTAAATTTTTCTGAAAGAGCAAGAAAATATGGGATTGAAGAAAGAATAGAAAATGCTAACATTTTACCTCATGGAGGTGGATATTCTTTCCCTCATATTATTGCAGTTCCTGAAATCTTCGAAACAGTCGATAAGCGTCGATATTTTTCAGTGGATCTAGGAACTGGTATTGGGAGTCTGATGTTTGAAACACCTAGAGAGTTACAGTTTGCATATCGTGGTCGAACTGTTGTAATTCAAACTGTTGATTTAGGATTAGGAGAAATAGTTGCTCGAATGCAACCTCTTGTTGCATTAAAAATCTAAGTTTGACATGAAGATTTTATTTCAACTTATTTATTTTTATAAAGCTTGTAATATTTTTGTTTTCATTGTTTTTCTTATAAATAGGATGCCCATTAAATGTTATCAAGTAGTTCAAAGGGTATAGATAAGAAATCAGCTAGTTTAGGTGATATACTTAGTCATTTAGGAAGATCCTTTCGTTTTAAGTTGTTTATTTTCATTCTATTGATATATATTACTGGTGCCACCTTAGACGTAACCAATACTAATCCTGGATCACGATTTATGCTAACTAAATCTATAGCAAAATATGGAGAATTTTCAATTAAACCTGAAGATCGTGATAAATATAGTTACTTAGATTATTCCATTTTTAATGGAACCATATATTCTGATAAACCTCCTGGACTATCTTTACTAGCTGTTCCTATATATTGGATTGGAGATTTTATTGGTACAATTATTGGATTGAATACAGGTGAGGATCCTTGGATTATAGATGATTTTGTTAAATTTCTCATTATTCTTTGTGTATTGATATTTGGTGCATTTGTGGCAATAAAATTCTATGATTTTCTAAAAATGCTAGGGATCTCACATCAAAATGCAAATTATACGGTATTACTCTTTTCATTAGGCAGTTTATTTTATACATATATTGGAACCTTCTTTTCTCATGGTATAACAGCTGGGTTTCTCGTTCTTACATTATATTATGCTACAAAATATAAACAAACAGGAAAATGTTCTTCATTAATTTTTTCTTCTTTTTTTGCTGGTTATATAGTTGTTTGTGACTATATCTATCTTTTTTTTCTTCCCTTTCATTTTATTTACATTTTTTTACCTTTTCCATGGAAAATTAATGAAATAATTAAAGAATGGAAGAGAATTATTAGTAATTATTTAATCCCAATATTAATTTTTACGATTCCAGTCGTTCTCTGTGGTTTAATTATTCTGTTTTACAATTTCATTTGTTTTGGGGATCCTTTATCGACACCATACTCTTATGCAGTATTTTTTAAAAATAATCAACATTTCGCAAACTCGATGTTTGAAGGATTACAGATACTCCTTTTTTCAACCCACCATGGACTTTTTACATTCATGCCGATTATACTGCTTGGGGTTTTAGGTTTTATTCCATTTTATCATAAAAAGAATGAACTTGCGTTGTTATGTATTTCATTATCTATCTTTCAGATTTTACTTTATAGTAAGTATTTTTTACCAACAGGAGGCCTTGCATATGGTCCACGACATTTAGTTACAATTATCCCATTATTAATTATTCCCTTAGCCTTTTTACTTGAATATAAAGATTTTATAAAAAAGGATCGACCGATTTATTCAAAAGTTATTAAAATAACCGCAATTTGTTTGGGCGCTTTGACTTTTATTATTAATTTTGCTGGTGGATGGGTTGGAGTTTATCCTCCGTATGAAGGAATGCTAGATCCTATATGGGGTACTATCGACGCTAACGGACATCTTGAAATCTTATTTAGTTGGCTAATTATTAGTTTTGACAAAATAGGAGAATTTTCAGTAAATATTTTTAACGGAGGAGAAATTTTGGGTTTTCAATTCAATTTAATTTTTCTTTCTGTAGGATTAGGATTGAAAGATACCTTTGCTTCTAGTTTGGTAAGAGTAGAACCAATTGTTTTTCTTGCTAGTTTATTCCTAATACTATTATTCAATCCTTATTTCTCTCTATTCGAAATTCGACAAAAATTATCAATAAAATTCCAAAATTATCAAAAAGAAATCAATCTCAATATAATTTTAAAGATATTTATTTGTTTAGAGATATGTTTAATTTCTCTATTCGTTTTTTGGACTGGATTTCAGCTTTTCCCATTTATTGCAGATCCAATACGCAATACACTGCTTAATTTCTGGGATACTTTTTTTTCTTTCTATAGAGAGGTTTCATCTATTCCTGGACTAAATGTTTTAACAATTGTTGTCGGTTCATTACTTTATATTTTATTATTCTTAATTCCTTTTCGCTATAATCCCCTATCCATTAATAATTGGTTTTTAAATACCCTTTTATGCCTTATGGTGACTTCAATCATATGGATTTTGTTTGAAATCAATGATCAACCACTAGATTCAAAAAAGATTTCAGAAAAAACACTTTTAACTTTAGAAATAAGAGATTCCCATTTATTTAAAAGGTATAGAACCTTTGCTGAGATAATTACAATAATTTATATGGTGACGAGTCTATATTCATTAATTTTCACCTATCCATCATTTTCAATCTATTCTGATCTGGGATTTATTATTTATTTTTCAATTTATTTCTTGGTTTTGAACCACCTATTGCTCCCTTTTTCAGCTTCCTCTGCAACAGTTGTCAAAGAAAATGAATCAAAGAATTATTATAAACTAAAATCATCGTTTGATCAATCTGACGATAATTTGTTTAATAAAATTGGTTTTATTGTATCTAGTTTTATTCTGACGGGATTATGGATCAAGATTGTTTCCGATTTTTTAATCAGAGGTGTTTCTTTGACTGAAATCATTTTTATTACCCTTCCTGAAAACCTAACTGATATAAAGGACTGGTTTCTACAGGTTGAGCACCCTGTTATAATTATTTTAATCATGACACTTATTCTAGGAACTATTGTTTATCTAGCAATTGTATTCCCTATTATTTTAAAAGAACGGGAAGTTTTCAATGAGTTGCTTGTAATTAAAATGTCTGAATTAATGAAAAACGATGCAAATAAAAAAAATAGAATATTTTCTATAGTTTCCTATGGTGTGGGTCTTCTATCTTATATTTTTATTCTCATTACAGTCCTTTATTCAGCTTTATCTACTGTTCCTGATAAAACTGTCCTAATTTTACATTTGGAAGAATGGATCATTTGGTTCTTCATTTTCTGGATGTTTCTTCTAGGTATTATTTTTGAAATTCTCAAAACTAAGAAAGAAATCAAAGATGTCGATTTTGTGCAAAATTAATTAAGTGAATCATGGTTTAAAGATAAAGTCAAAATATATTTGACGACTATTGGTAGAATTATGAATATGCAACCTTTTAAGTAGTTTCTATTACCTTTACTTATTAGACTATAAAACTACAAATTAAGTTAAAATCTACAATTAAATTCATCTATTAGAATATAATTTCAACGATTAAATTTAAACATATGGAGTAATTTACTATGGGATTATATCGCTTACTCACGAAATCAATTGTATTCAGTACCCGTTCTCGAAGGCGTTTTTTTACATTTGTCATTGTTTTCAGCATTTTGAGTGGAGCAACAGTTCTTTTACTTGGTACATTTGATAATTTTTCTCGTGAAGGAATGCTTGATCATCGTGGAGTTGTAATTCGTATTAACTCGGGTTCATATTTAGATTTAGCATCTGCAGAGTCTACTCTCGCTATAGAGGATGGAAGGACTACGTCTGGAGCCTCTGCTGTAATATATTACAAATTTGTGGACTTTGGAACCAATATTAGAATATTTAGTATTAATAAAAACTATCCATGGGCATTTGTGGCTATAAATCCAACAAATTTAGTCAGTGGGCGATTTCCTAATAGTCCCACAGAGATTTTAGTGTCAAGTGATTCAATTCTACCAATGGGAGATTCTGAAGGAGGAGTTTTTGCTTTTATAAAACCCGTTGTCGGTATGACCTTTAAGCTCGGTATTTCCAATGCGTCAGAATTTGATATTAAGGTATCTGGTGTTGTAAAAATACCTAATACCGAGGTTACTGGAGGAAGACATTGGATAATAATGCCAGAGGAAGCTTTTGAGCGCTTGAGAGGGCCTCAAAATTTAGCACTTTCAGATAATGAAATTTATGTTCATTCAATTACATTTGTAGCACAAGGGGACATCTTATCTGCATTTTCTGGACAAACTTATAATTTCGTAGACCAATTAGCGGATAATTATGATAGTCTAGGTAGTCCTTACGGTTTTCCAATATTTAAAGAGAAAACTGATAAGGATGGAGAAAGGAATTTTACTATTTTATCTTTGATTTTTGGATTGTTTGGAACGTTTATGGTAAGCACCCTTTATTCTTATTTAATAACTCGATTCAGAAGAAGAGAAGTAGCTGTGCTTAAAGCAATGGGCTATTCTAAATGGAATGTAAGGACTGTCGTTTTAACAGAAATATTAGTTGTTGCTGTAACTGGATTTATCATTGGATTACTTGCCATTCAGCTCTCTATCTATTTAGGACGAGTTGGATCATGGTTCTACTGGATAATATTGTCACCAACAGCATTTTTTTCCTTTTTAGCCGTAGTAATTTCGTGTGTTCCTGGATTCGTAATAATAACAACCCGTACACTTGCAGTACGTCCTATTGAACTTTTCCGTCAGAAATAAGGTGAGAAAAAAATGAGTGAGACGTTAATTGAAGCAAAAGAAATAACAAAAGAGTATATTAGAGGTAAAAGAGAAGTAGTTATGGCACTAAATGATGTGGATCTAAAAATTCCTAAAGGAAAATTAATTATGGTTACGGGACCCTCTGGTTCAGGCAAATCTACACTTTTAAACGTTCTATCAGGATTAGATAAACCTTCAGCTGGAAAAATATTATACGAGGACGAAAACATTGCAGAATGGGATGAGGAAAAACTTTCGAGGTTTAGACAGGGAAACGTTGGGTTTATCTTCCAGAATTGGGAATTAGTTCGTATTCTGACTGCATTAGAAAACATTGAATCACCTTTGTACCCCTTGAAACTAAAAGGAAAAGAAATCCGAACACGAGCAATTTCTCTTCTCAAACAGGTAGGATTATGGGATAAAGCTGATAACTATCCAGATGAGTTAAGTGGTGGAGAACAACAGCGAATTGGGATTGCAAGAGCTTTAGTAGGAAAACCTCGAATTATATTTGCCGATGAACCCACTGGGAATCTTGATGTTGATAATGCTGCTTCCATATTGCGTCTACTCAAGAGTTTTACAAAAAGAGATACATCGATTCTTGTTGTCACCCACAATGAAGAATTAAATAAATATGCTGATCAAACGTATCGTCTTTCCAATGGGAGGTTTGTTTAACTCTTTTCCCCTTTTTTATCTTCCCAATCAAAGTCCTTCTAGGATTCTATCAGCTAATTTTTCAATGTGTGCAGAGAATGGATGATCTGGATGTATTTGACTAAATATATTTCGTGACCCCTCACGAGCCACTTCACAGAAACAAGGGATTGAAGTGATAACCTTCATTCTCATTTCTTCATTGATCTTATTTTCAAAAGATTCAACTAATTTGAGGTCTGAAGGGCTCCATTCTCCATGTTCAGGTGGGCAGGTTTCTGCTACAACTCTATTTAAAACAACGTAATTTTTACTATCCAATAAGGAATATAGTTGTGTCACCATGCTTTTGGTTCCTGTAATATCAAAATCATCAGCTTTAAGGACTAAGCAAGTAACATCGGATATAACTAATCCATCAATAGATTCCATTTGAACACCAGGAGAGGTATCAATTATTGCAAAATCAAAACCAGCTTCTGATAGCTCATCACGAAGACGTAAAATTCTTTTTAAAGAACGTTGACGTTGTTTTTTATCTGCTCTAACGATATCGCCCATTTTTCGAAAATCTGTTGAAGCAAAAGCAGCATAAAGAGGAATCTTAAACTTATCTTCAAAAGAAACAAGAATATCTTGTCCTGTTAAGTCAGGATCAAATAACAAATCATTTATTGTTGTTATATTACCATCAATGGCACATAGTGTCTGAAGATTTGGTCCACGAAAGTCTAGATCTAATATCACAGTTTTATAACCCTTTCGAGCTAGTATAGTTGCTAGATTAGCGCTTAAGTGCGTTTTTCCAGTTCCTCCCTTATAAGAATGAAATGCTATTATCTTCATTGAAATCCCAACTATATAATTTTTATTCTTCTTTAATTTATTATTTTACCTTAATTATTATTTTTTTTTACTGATGAAACTGTTGTCTTTGCTCCGTTGACATCAGATAAAATATTTGATTGAGATACTCCATTTTCATCTTCTTCTTGATCAGAAAAATCGTAAAAGAAAAATACACTTTTTCCATCCTTTTCTTTTAATATATAACCAAGATCAACTAATTGGTTTAAATAATCACTCTCAAGAGAACGGCTTTTTTGGGTCCTATCAGCAACTTCCTTGGCAGATAATCCTTTCTTTCCTCCTTGTGTATATATCATTTCAAATGTTCTTCGAAGATGTGTAGGAATGTTTGTAAGAAGATCTAGGCCGGTAGAAATATCTTTAATGCGAGAATCTATACTTCTTTTAATATCTTTCTGGATATAATCATCTACTGTCTTACTAATTGACTCAATTTCATCTTTTAGTTCTTTAATCTCAGAGTGAAGACCCCTTATCATGAGTTGAAGGTTCTCATTCGTTTTTTGAATTTCTGTAACAACATCAGTAAAAATTTGATCAATATTATCTTTGTTTGTTGTTCCAGAATCAATTTCAGGAGAATTTTTATTTGGTTTTTTGTTACTAGAGCGAGGATCTCCTGAAGTATTCATGCATAAACCCTACATAATCTGATAGAGACACTGACTTATTACTTTTTTGAATAGTAAATTGATATTATATTAGATTAAAGGTGAATTCTCTGTTCTTATTGATCAATAGTTTCATATAAACCAGAGATCAATCAAATCCCATGAAGTATCTGATAGCCTTGTTTTGAAAATATATCTTAAAGGAGGAATAATTTCAATTTTCCTAGTTTATAGTGTAGAAGTGAGAGCGTAAATCGTGTAGATCAGGAACTCTTTGGATATATTCATGATCTACCAAAATTTTTAAAGCATATCGGATCGTCCGATGTGAAAGTGTGGTATATGACCCGATTTCTTGCGGTTTCAGGGCACCATTTTGTTTCAAAACGCGAAAGATCTCACGGGCTGATTTAGGAAGATGATTTACTACATGCTCGAATTCTTCAGTTCCGATTTGATTACTTTGTTCAGTAATTGCCATTTTAATCACTTAAGGGTTATTTTTCTCTCTTTTAAGGTAGATAATACTCATCTATTCTCATTGAGGCATATTAGCCATCTAGTTGAGATAAAATATTTGTTGATGATCATCAACAATCAACAATCAACAAGTATAAAAATGTTATCCCTACTGCAATTATTAAATAAGAGTACCTAGAAAAAATATCCTAGATGATTAACTACAAACATATCAATATGATCGTCAACAAATAAATATTCATATTAAAGTCTGAACTTATATTAAAAAAGATTTAATTACAATAAAATTAGTTGTTTTGTTACTAATCAGAAAAACCTTTTGAAGTCTGATAAGTAATACAAATTCGATAGAATTTAAATAATATAATACAATTATTCAAATGTTTTATTTATGAAGGAATGGAAGGAATAATAATAATTGAAGAATTTTAACAGATTTTAACAGATAGGTGAAATCATGGACATAATTGACCGAACTTTGATATTCGAGCTGTCAAAGAACTGTAGAATTTCTTTTACTGATTTAGCAACGAAACTTAAAATATCAACTAATGAAGTGGGATCTCGTATCAGACAGATGGTTAATGATCGATTAATTTTGAAGTTTACTGTTGTCCCTTCTCCTTTAATATTCGGAAATGATGCTTTCCTATTTTTCAGGTCAAATATCCCTCTTGTGACTGAAAGAGTGACCCTTCTCGGAGTTCAATCGTGTGTAGAATATATTTCAATGTCAAAAGATCATACTGAAGGTTTTGCTATGATCCATTACCGCAATGAAGATGATCTTTCTGACCTACTGAACCATTTTGGCCAATTTCACAAAAATTTCATTGATCTACGGATCTTTCGGTTGCAACGATCCCCCTCAGCTATTCATCCTTATCCTGAAATGCGTGGTACACATGTCTTTGAGAAGGTGGATTGGCTTATTTTATCACATCTCAGAGAACAAGGGCGTCTTTCCATTCAAGAACTTTCAATTAGAACTAAAATTGATGTTGAAGTCATCGCTGATAGATTATATTTCCTTCGACAGGCTGGATTAATCGACGAAACTATTTACATCAATCCTGCACAATCCAAAAAAGAATCATTTACAGTTTTTTGTTTGACTTTAGACCTATTAACTCAGCTTTTACAAGAAGAGCTTGAATGGGAACTTAGAGAAAAGTTTAAAGGAAGCTTTTGGAAATCATGGAGAGTAATAGATTATCAGGTGTTAATTATTGGCTTCTTGTGTTCCTCTTATTCAGAAATTGACAAAGTCCATAATTTCCTGTCTGATCTAGCAGGGTTAAAAAGTATTGAGAGTATAATGGGAGGTGTAACCTATTTTTTCCCTGATTTTCGTGATGAAATACTTGAAGAAAAGAGAACCCATGGATGGTTTTCCCCAGAGCAATGGGTTGAACTTAGCTAATTTAGACGTTCTATTAGCGATCAGTGTCCAATGGATTCTTAATAATGGTCAAAGTCTCTTTAATTGCTGATATAACTAGATGTGAAGTCTCAGATTCTAACAATTGAAGAAGTTTATAGTATAGTGTTTGATCGCTTGGATCACTATTCTTCCCAAGCATTCCAAGACCAACTAATGCTCCTGCACGGACTACAGGAGAAGGATCATTACTAGCTAAGTTAATAAGTGACTCTGATGCGCTTTGGATCTTTAATCGTCCAATGGCTCTTGCTGTTCTATCTCGGATCTCTGGATTAGGTGAGCTCATGAATGCAATTAATTTATTAATAAGTTCAGGAGAAGGATTAAATTTCAGAAAACCAATAGCAGCTATCACTGTACCTACAACTGAAATTTCTGGATCTTCTAAAAGCGGTTCTATTAAAGGAAAGGCAATATTTCCCTCTAAAAAAGTTAAAGCCATAATTGTTTCCTTTCGGACCTCGGGCATTGGATCTAAAAGCGCTTTTTCTAAAGCTGTATGGATTTCTAGTGGTATATCTTGAATTTGAAGATCCATTTGACCTAATTGTTTTATTATTTCTGCACGACGATATCCTGATAAAGAGTTTATTTCATTCAAGATATTGCGAAGAGAAGGAGGAGAAGGAGACTCCTGATTCATATAATAAAACCTCTTTTAAAATACAAAAATATTATCATATAAAAAAGGATTTGTTTACTGCAAACAGAGAAAAAAACTGGAAATCATTTAAGAAGGTATACTTGATTCATCCATAATCCATTTGCATATACGACGTAGAGGTTCAATACCATCTTGAGGAGTACCAAATGAACCCATGGTAGCAAAACCTAAACTAACAATTCGTTGGACACCGTGTAATATTAAATCGTCACGAATTTCCTTTTTCAGCTGTTCAGGATAAACTCCAACAGTTTGTGTATAACTATTTACTGATTTAATCGCAGTTTGTAAATCATCGATGGGTACTAAATTTACAATACGACCACAAAGCTTGGTTGAAAAATCAACTGGTTCATCAAACTGAGAGACAATGACACATCCTTCATTATTTTCGCCACCGAAAATTCTGTAAAAATCGTTATTAAGACGTAATCCATCAATTAATGCATTCACTTCAGGATTTATCGCCTTACTGGGGGTAGAAACATTGCTAGGAAGTTTTAGTAGAGAATAGTAAAGGTAAGCGGCCAATATATTCAATTTTTTGATACCTTCAGGATCGGTACCTGATTGGACGTAAATTATTCTACTATTCACACAAGCTTCCTGATTAAAAGCTCCAACATCAATTGCAGCACGCTGGGCTACAGTACGGAGAGTATTTTCATCAGAAAAAGCTTCCATACCTATAATTGAGGTACTTAATTTTGGATCTAATGTAATAAGATCAATTCCTGGCTGTAAATAGCGCGTAATATGCTTTATGGAAGCAAATCCCCCCCATGCAATAATTTTCTCAATATTTTCAGGTCTATATAATTTCTGCTCAAAATTAACATCTCCACCTTTCCAATAAGCTACTGAAATGGATTTAGTGATAGGGTGATTTGGTTCCATGTCAATCATTGTACGAACCAGTGCAATTGCTGTAAAAGGGTCATTAGACGGAAGTTTAATGATAGTATCACATCGAGTAGCACAGCTACGTGCAATAGTTCCTACTGCAACAAGAGGAACATTGCCTGCGATAATATGAACTGTCCTTGATCCAAAAGCTCTGATATAAACAGTGCGTCCGTCAATTAACTCAGTTGGAACCCATTCTTCAAGATAACGAATACCAATTCTTTTTTCAAGCATCTCACGAAGAACATTTTTATTAAGGAAAAGAGAAAGAGAATCATATATATTTCTTAAAACTGGAGCTGTGAGACCTGATGCTTCACAACTATGCTCAAATGCTTGATTCAAATATTCATTCTCTCCTAAAGTCAAATGTTGGCCAAAATCATGTAAAAAATCAAGAATTTCATCAATTGACAGATTGTAAAGTCCTTTTAAAGCAGAAGGATTAGATTGAACAATTGATTGTAAATATTTTTTACAATCTGGGGTGATAAAAGTCGTAGCTCCATATCTTCCCCCAAAAGATTGCGAATATTCTGTAATTACACGTCCTCTAGCAATAATAGGAATCTGATATGATTCATCTAATTTTATTGTTTCAACAGAAGATTTAAAGGGATAGATTAACTGCATATACTCACCAAGAAGATGAATAGGGTGGATTATTCCTCTAAGGATTCTAAAAGATAATCAATGAAATTATCATAAGCGTCTTGGACACCAGCACAACTTATCTTATCATCGCCATTTTGTTTTTCACTATAACGTTGGATTTTTTTTTCAAGCCAAGGACCTTTTCGTCCACAATTACATTGATCCGTGAAATTAAGGGTAACTTCATCACCAGTAATAAAACCACCCCAATAGCTCTCGGTGAGCAGATCATAGAAGGCAAAACGACCAGTTTGACTACCAATTCGAGGGAGAGATGTACCTGTTTGTGGATCTAATACAAAGGGGATTAAGAAGGGATAAATATGATAATGGTTAAGCTCACAACTTGGCATATATCCAGTTGTTTCAGTCATCCCATATCCATCTCTAATAGCTTTTACGCCATAAAAAGCACATGTCCTTTTGTACCAATCTTCAGGATATTTTTTTCCTTTCATGCCTCCTCCAGTTACAATAGCACTATTGGGGGCAAAGATAGATCGTAATCCTCGTTTCTCACCTTCAAATGCTGCTTCAATAAGAGTAGGGAACGTACCCATCAAAAATACCTGTTTTCCATGATAATTTTCTATCATATTTTGAAAAAACTCATCTAGAAATTTAGATCTATTTCTTTTCAATTTCAGTAATTCTCCTTTATTATAGGTTACAGCCTTAATCATTTGAAGCTTCCCAAGTTCTCCTTTTGATTTAGCTGCTTGCACCCTTCCTGCTAATGACATGAAGTCTGCAGACATAAAACCTGGAAATGCAGTATGATATTCATCTAGAGATCCAGCAAGTAAAGGGCCATATCTTCCTAGAACACGTTGAGCTAATTGACGACCATTCTGATAACTTGGAAAGAAAACTGGAAGATTCGTGACATGAGCATCTACCCCTGTTAAAACTTCAACAAATAAGTAAAATGCATTTTTAAAATTCTCCATTTCTGATTCACTTCGGGGAAGAAAAGATAATTTCCCAGATGTACCGGAGGAATGAACTACTTGTAGATCTGATTGCTGTTCTAAACGTTCTAGCCATTCATCAATAGTATTACAGTTTGATGTATCTATTATGGACAGGTTGTGGATAGTCAATTTATCTAACCACTGAGTAAGGGAATGAAATCGTTTTTTTTCAATTAAAGAGAGTGGATAAGACTTATAAACCGTATGACTAAAGAGTATAGGTATTATATCTTCCAATGTTTCAATTTTTGAAATTCCCTGTTCTGAAGCTAATATCTTTAAAGCCTGAATTCGGGAGAAAAAATAATTAAAGCGTTTTTTAAGATGTTCAAGTTGGATTTGAATAATAATAGTTGGGTCGAGAGACCACAGGTCCTCATTAGATGCCTTTACAAAATTGGATGGATCATTCAAAAAATGAGAATAAGTCTCATCTCTGAGGATTTTTTGGCTTATTATCACAATCTTCATACTCCTATATCTTGAATATTTCTATTCAGTAGACAATAATACTCATTTAGTTTATATATTCGAAAAAATGATTTTTAGAATGGGAAGACAAAATCCCTTGGAAAAGTAGCAACATTGGTTTTGAATACTTAAGCTAAAAGGTCAATAGCTACTGAAGTAGTTATGTCAACACTAAAAGTAAAGGAGCACCCTTATTGGACCCAATATTACGAATGGTATACCGAATATCAAGAAACAAAGAATGTTAGAGATTTTTTAGAACGAGTTCAACGATTTCTCAAAGTAGATAGCATACCTCTTGATCTTCTAAGTGAATGCGCTCAATTATTAATTAAATTAAAACAGGTTGGATTAGCTAAGAAATTTTATGCACGCATTCTAGAAATTGATAGAACTCATAGCCAAACTTGGAAAGAATTAAGTAAATTGTATTTCAAGTTAAAAGATATACAGAAAGGTGAAATTTGTCTTAGAAAATACTATTCTTTCGGAGGAGGAAGTCCACAATTACAAAAAGCAACAAAACTACGTTTGAAAAGTTCAGGAAAATTGAAGCCTATTCCACAAGTTCAAGAATTGGGACTTCAAGATGGATTACAACTGAAAAAGACTGCACCTTCCACAGTTTTAAATTTAAATTCATTTGCTGTTATCTATAATATTCCTATGGAACAGATTCCATTCCCAATTAGAAAAATTATAAATCATAATCAACATCAAATTGTCGATTACCGTCTTTTCCCAGAACAGTCAGGAGAAAATGGGATTTCAATTGATAAGGCAGATCTAGATCCAGAGATAAAACGATTTTTTATTGAAAAAGGTATATCTCACTTATTTAAGTTTCAAAAAGAAGCATTTGAAATTATTATTCGAGGTGAAGATGTTTGTATTGTAGCACCAACAGGAAATGGAAAAACAGAAGCATTTCTCCTTCCAGCTTTAGAGAAAGTGAAAAGATTCAAAGGTTATGGAGTTCAGTTGCTACTTATCTATCCAATGAAAGCACTTGCAAAGGATCAACATCGAAAGATTGTGGATCTCGCAGAAAAGGTTGGATTAACAGTTAGTGTATTTGATGGTGATACTAGTCATTATCAAAGAAAAAAAATTTATGTTAATCCTCCTGAAATTCTGATCACGAACCCAGATATATTAAATTATCATTTAGGAATAGGAAAAAACGCTTTAAGATTTCAAGAACTATTAGCATCAGTGAAACTAGTCATACTAGACGAAATACATTCTTACTCGGGAACTTTAGGAAGCAATATGTATTTTATCTTGAAAAGGTTAGAAAGAGTCATTCAAACCAAAATTCAATTCATTGGTTCCTCAGCTACTGTAGCAAATGCATCAAACTTCGTATCAATGTTGCTTGAGAGACCAATTAAGGTAATAGAATGCGAAAATGGAAAAAGAGGTAAATTGCATTTTTTGATACTTTCTCCTTACCCATCTATATCTACAACCGATAGCTTAGTGTCTTTAGTTAATAGTATCAAATCTTATGGTAAGATGTTAATCTTTCAAGATAGCCATCGTAAGGTTGAATTCCTTTATCAAAAACTTGGAGGAAAAGATCGAAAGGTTGCTATACACCGTGCAGGATTATCAAAAAGCATGAGAGAGGAGGTCGAACATAATTTTCGTGAAGGGTTATTGAATGTACTTTTAGCAACACCAACCCTTGAATTAGGGATAGATATTGGAGATATCAATGTTGTAATAACTCCTCCAATTGCTGTTAATCGTGCTATGCAGCGAATTGGTCGTGCTGGACGATCAGGTCAAGAAGCTATTGCTATTATTCTCCTGAATGCTGATGATCCAATAAGTCAATTTTATCTGGAAAACCCAGCAACATATTATACTGATGTTGAGGATGTGTACTTCGATCCTTCAAATCCATTTGTTGCAGAACATCAGCTCCTTTGTACGGCGTTAGATCGCGATATATCAATTAGTCCCTTAGAATTTCCTCCTTTTTATACTGTATTGAATAGATTGGTCAAAGAGAACTACTTAATGGTGAAAGATGAGATATGGCTCACTCCAACAGAAGCTGGTAGAGAAAAAGCTCAGAGATATTCAATTCGTGGAAAAAATCATGAAGTTTTTATCCGATTGAAGGGAGGAAAAACTATTGGTCGAAGAGCCATGCCACTTGCGATGTTTGAACTACACCCTGGAGCATTCTATTACGCAGGAGGAATCCGCTATAAAGTTTCTAGTTTTTATTTTAGTGGTTTAAGAGGAAGTGCTGAATTAATTAAACCAAAAAATGTTTGGGGATCCACTTTTCCCCTCTCTTCTATGAAACCAGAGATCCTCTCTATTTTGAAGAAACAGGTCGTTTTAGGAATCGAAGCTGGTTATGTTGAAGTCAAAATATTATGGACTGTTTATGGTTATACCTTGGAAATTCCCTCTGGTACCAGTGTCCAAAAGCTACAGGATCCCCTTTTTTATTCATCACGATCTAAAGGAATATTATTTAAAGTACCACAGCTCCATATCCAAGATCAATCCAGTTTAGCTTCCGGTTTGCACACATTGGTTCATGTTCTTCTTCATGCTAGTCTTCCTTTTATTGGGGGACAATTAACAGAGATTGGAGGTTTAACATTGTTACCTTCTGGTTATATTTTACTTTTTGATCAAGGATCTGGATCAGGGGTGTGTGCAATGCTACTTCAACACTTAGAAGAATTGTTTAATCGAATTATTTCTATCCTTGATTGTTCTTGTAAAGAAGGTTGTCCCCGATGTGTTTTCTTACCACGGTGTAGTAATAATAATTCACAATTAGATAAACAGAGCGCAAAACTCTTGGCAGATGAGATCGTTTCAGGTGGTGTTTCAAGTATTGGGGATGATTATAATGATATTTTACAGGCTTTACATTGATTTTTCTGAATATATAAGGAAAAAGATCAATATTATTTGAGATGATCTGTCGAAGTACATTAACTACAATAATTGGATTTCTCTTCGGAGTAGTCATTTATTTATCTAGTGAAACTGGAATTATAATTGTCTTTTTAACAGGAGGTGTAGCGTACTTTATAGGGCTTATATTAGAGGAAATTGAGTTAAAACAGCAACATCAGTTTTTTTCTTTTTCTAATCTTGAAATGAGTGAAAAAATTTTCTATCCTGAAGAAATTCCAGGAGCTATGATAATCTATTCTTTTAAAGAGAACCGAACAACAGTAATAATAGATTTTCAAGTAGATGCAAAACCGCAGAATTTTCGACTATCTGTAGTAAAAAATCTTACGAACTTTGAATTCCGAGTTTCAGAGGACGCGTTTAAAACAATTTTTAACCTGACACTTGATTTTCCTAATCTGAATTATCTGCAATTAATAAAAAATCCTAGACAATTAGGTGAATTTCATCTATCCCTAAAAGAACGTCTTGAAGATTTTAAGACAACTCTACTAAAAGTTATCCCTGGATTAGTGATTTCAGCCGTATCTAAATCAGGATTATCAGAATTCAAATTTAATTCACGTATTTTAGCAATTGATAATCAGGATCCACCTTCTCCCCCAAAATCCCCTCATGAAATTATAATTCCAAATGAGCCCAATATCACAAATAATAAAATTTTAGACTCTGAAACTGATAATTTTAACACTAAAGATAATAAATCTGAAATTGAAAAAAATTTTGACCTTTTTCCTGATTCAGAGGAAGAATTCATATTAGAAGATCTAAATCAATCTAATGAGAAAGCTAATTCTGGATTGATTGATCCAGAGGTAAACATCCCAATTGAAGAAGTACAAAATATTAAAAATCATAATAATACATATTTTAATACTTATTTAGAGAAAGAGGGGAACCTACCCCTGCCTCTAACAACCTCAATTCTTTCTGAAGATCTTATTGCCAAACAGGCTCCCTCTAACCTATCAGGTGAATCATCTACTGCGTCTGAACCGAATGTTGTAATTGATTTTTCTAAAGTTCAGTATTTAAAATCATCGGATGAAAAAGATGAGAAATTTGATGAAAGTTTTATTAATAGGTTAATAGAAGAGATTAGCAAAAAAAAAGATGAAAACCTCTGTGAAATGATCCAAAAAGAAAAATCAATAATTAATGAGAACTATTAATGGAGTATTTGAGGGAAGCTAGCATCTACAGGTTAGACAGGTTAATTTATTGTTCAAGAAGAACAGGAAGGAATTACATTTCAAACATTGAAGGATTACGGGTTGTATTAAGACTGAAGGCTCTTTTAAAAGACCATTATTTTTAAGGAGAATGGTTTTTTGGTTTATAGAAAGGTCTGATCGTGCGATAAACATTATTGCTTGACGTTCCTTGTCGAGTTTGATTAAATTTTCAAATATTAATTCATTTGTCTGTAAATCAGAAGTGGGAATTATTTTCTGAAGATATAGAAGTGCTTTTTCAGGTTGTGCGATTTGAGTATAAAGCTTTGCGAATTTCAGAAGGATAGTTTGTTTGATAGATGGTGTTGTTCGATAAAGATATTCGAGATGGTCGATAGCATCTTGGATATACCCTTTTTTAATTAAATCTTCAATAGAATTGAATAAATCTGCTTTTTTTCTATCAGTTGTGTTTCCAACCGACATCTTGGCTTTTCGTGGCGTACTTTCTACTCTCCCATTCCTTCAGAATTTTTGGCAAAAGTTCTCTCCCACAGAGGAATTGTTGAAAAATTAATACGAGTGCGTTGATCCATCATTCTTATAACTTCTTTTCGAATCACTGGTGTTAATTCTTGACGTTTCGCTCGTAATCGGATGTTAACATTCCGATCTGAGGTTATTGTGATGATTCCTACACCCATTTCATCTGCCCAGTTAATTTGCTGCTGTTTTGATTCAGAATCAAGGAGGTCAAAGCTTTCTGCTGGACAAACTAGATAACAAAAGTCACAAAAATGTCGATAGGATATTGGATGAAAACTATAAAGTGTAGTCTCTGCTTCAAAGAAATAGATAGATCCATCAAAATTATTTAATGCTGCTAGATCAATTCGGATTTGATCTTTTTCAACAATTTTCTTTAAATCAAGGTTCTTTGAGGTAATCTGCAGCTCTGGAAAAGAAAGAAATTCCACCTGTTCCTTTAGAATTGTGTCAAGAACTTTTATCAGATAAGTTTCAGTTAACATTTAAGTTCTCCAAGTTAGTATTGGAAAATTAGCTTAAATAATAATAATTTTGATTTTTGATATATTAACTAGAAGTTCTATACCTAGATGAAAAAATCTAGGTGAGAGTTCATGACCTATCAATTACATCTTCAACCATATATTGATGAAATCTTTCTTAATTCACCATTGTGTTTAATTTGTGAGTTTGGTAATTATGGAGTAGGGGGCGTATGTTATTTTCTGTTAAATCGTCGGGTTCCCGATTTAGTCATCAGAAATGCTAAAGTAATCACCTGTAGTGCACATAAAAGCTGTATTAAAAATCTAGACCAGTCATCTGAAATAGAAGACTTTCACCAGTTTCTTAATAGACCAATTGATAACAGGTTAAAAACCAGGGAAGAGTCAAAGCATGAGTATGGATGAAAGCGTGAATTTGATAAATAATCTAGGATTTATTCCTTCACTTGAAGAGCAATTACTCTTACCAAGTCTTCTTGACCATAATATATTAGTTATTTATCGCGAAAATTCTAATTTGTTACGAATGATGAGCTTAGTATCTCTTTTTATGTTAAAACAGAAAAACAAGCAAAATCAAAAGATATTAGTTATCCTAAAACCTAATTTTCAGAATTATATCCTAAATGGATTGAAAACTTCTGGCTTAATTGACCATCGTATTACAGCAGTGAACGGATCAATTTTACCAAATGCTCGTAAAAAAGATTATCAAAATTATTCGATAATATTAACAACTCCTAAAACATTGAAAAATGATTTAAAAGAAAAAAATCTAGAAAATTGTGATAAATTTACCCTTATCTTTATTTTGTCTGCAGAAAGATGTGTTGGTTCAAGTTCTATACGTTATATAACTAAAAAATTATCAAAATCTCGACTTATTGGGTGTACCCGAATTAACAATTATGAGCGACTTTTCCAAGTGTGTAATGCTTTGGGGTTACAAGAAGTAAAAAGACTTCAGAATGAAACTGGAGAATCAAAGGTAAATATTCACCCCTATTACATTCCTTATCCGAAAGAGTATTTTTTCATATTAGATCTGCTTAATCAGCTCAGGGAATTCGAGATAGACCATCTTAAGTATAGTGGGATTAATCTTACTTTAAAAGCCCCTATTAGACAAGTTAAAGCTATTCATGAAAGTTTAAAGAGGGAAGGAAATACAAAAATAATGATTCAAACAGGAAATCTCTATCGAATCTATTCATTACTACACTTGGTAATCTCTCAGGGTTTTAAAGGTGTTATAGACTATTTTGATAATTTAGAATCTCGTTTGAAGTCAAAGCAAATAGATGATCAATTAGGTCAAAAAGCGATTTCAGTGTTTTTAAATGATCTAAAAATTCAAAAATTGAGAGAATATATCCATTTAAACAGGGAGATTCCCCATCCTAAGATCCAAGTGTTATTTAAACTAATTTCCCAATATTCTGAGGGTATTTTAGTTTTAACACATAATTATTACAATGCAAGATTTCTTCAGAAGACTTTTCAAGAAATCGGATTACGAGTTCTATATGTTGAACATCCAATAAGCTCGTTTAATGAAATAGATTTGAAACGGTACTTATTACCCTTTACAGAAAGAAAAGTAACTATATGTATAGCAAATACTGCTAATAACTATTTAGCATCACATTCCCTTATTATTATTGCCTTTGATGTCGCAACTAACACAATAGAAACATTAAATACATTAAATGTTGAGATTCCACGATTTTTCTTAATTGGAAAAGGAACAAATGAACAAAAGCGGTTTTTTTCTATTCAAAATAAGAATAAATCTAATTTTGACCCTGAAATCTTGAATAAAAGACTAAAGTCTCAAATCATGGGAAAAGAACAAAAATCCGATCAAATAGAATTAAGATTATCACCAATTTTATATGAATCAAAAATTCCCTATATCCTTTCAGAAAATTATAATATTGTAAAATCAGACAAGACTAAGTATCCAGGATTGATTACCAAAAAAAAAGATTTTATTCTTATTCTGACCTCCGAAACAATCAGTTCAATATTACCTGAAGCCTCTAATATTCTTAATGATTTAAAAGAAAAATATAAAGAGATTAAGGTCTTATATATTCCAAGCGTATTAAAAGATTATAGTTTAGATGTCCGATATACTCTATTTAATCTTATTGGGAAATTCAATCTTTGCAGTATTCCTATCATGACAATAGATGAAATTCTTCCAGTTCTTAAGATATTATTAAAACATTAATTAATATTAATCCTTTAGTGAGAAAATTTTGCGCATTTTAGCATAAAAAAGATCATAGGCATTGTACAAGGAAGAAAGATCCTTGAAAATCTTAGTTGGTGGGAGCATAGGACGGAGACGAATTGCTCTATAATCAAGAATTAAACTAGCAGCAAAATCTGATTCAGAACGGATCCCTCGACCAATTGCTTGTGATATAGTCCGTGTCAATGGTAGTGTAGTAATGTGTTGCGCCATTTTAATTCCCCATTTTCTTGTATAAAGGTTACGTAGTAATTTATTTGTAGCATCAGGACGTGGATAGGGCATCCCTGCTATGATAATTAAAGTTAATAGACTTCGATTGTCGTGATTCAGAATTTCTACTCCTTCAGATAAGCGTCCGCCAAGCACTCCAAGTATTAATTCGTGTTTTTTATCTGATAGTTCATCTAAGAAATGGGGTGGTGAATCAATCTTTTCTACATAATAATTAGGGAGTTGAAGATGAGTAATTAATTTATGTTTGAATTCATGTGAGGTTGTAAACACTATTGTATGAAATGGATTTGATTCATGTAGCCTTTGAATAACATTTACCATATTTTCGTATGTTTTAGCGGAACGTTGAGTAAATCTTGAGGTGAATCGTCTGTTGTACATTATGCTATTAAAACTAAATTGAAAATCAGAGGGAATAGATAAATTTGCATAATGATTGATTCCATATAATAGTTTATAGGATTTGATTGGTTGGAAGGTCCCTGACATAAGGATTATTCGTTGGAAAAAAGGGTTAATAAACTCAAATACTGATTGGGGAAAAGGGTTTAATTGTATTATCTTGGATTCTTCAGAAATCCATATATCTCCTCGAGATTGGATAAATTCTTTTATTTTTAATAGTTGGGTCTTTTCTATTAGAGTTATTTTTTTTTCATGTTCAAGAAAAGCATCGATTGCTGCAACAGACAATCCGAATGGTCTTTCAACCATTCCTTTATGAAAATATATTAGATCTTGAAGAGTATCGAAAATCTTCAGTGGTATAATTGAAGAAGCTCGTTGAAGATCACTTAGTGAAATTTCAGCTTCAATATCAGCAGAAAAATTATGACCCTCATCTATAATTGCTATTTTAGCAGAGAATGTACTTTTATTTAACAACTCAGAAAACATTGGTTGAAGGTTTTTAGATCGGATATAAGTCTGAGTAGTTACAATAATATTTGCATAAGGAATACATCTTTTAATCACATAATAAGGACAACCAAATTCACGAAAAGCATTTTGAAAAGTTTCAATAGAAATTTTATCATTTTCATGGGATGTTATAGTCACTTGTTCAACTATTGTTGGTAAATCTTCTTCAGGAATTGAACGTGCTTGCTCAAGATGTGGACAACGAATGGATGAACAGATCCCTTTATGGAATTGAGGAATTTCTTCAATTTTTAGGCATAGATCCGATTTTAAGATTAGAGGAACTGCAGTTAAATAACCATATTTCCGTGAATTGGCAATTTTATAAATCTCATTTAAGAAAACACGAAAGACCTGGGCTTTTGTTCTGACAAATATGATTAATTGATAATTTTCTTGCTTCACTAGGGGAAGACTTGAAATTAAAGCCATAATAGTCTTTCCAAATCCCACTGGTGCATGAATTATTACTTTTTGATTGTTTTCTACAAATCGAAGGAATTGTGATTGGTAATTTCTTAATGATTGATAAGGAAACAATTGCAGAGAAGGGGGTAAAATACTCTCTTTTAATACCATTAATATCCCTTCTTCTCTACTTCATCAAATAATGATCGATTTTGTAAATGTAATTCATAGAAAATATCTAGAATACCGGTTGTAGGGTACTCAGGCAAATTCAATTCTTTAGAGATATTTTTTAGATGTATAAATTCATTTGAAGGTAGATGATCTGCCAAGCTTCTCATTGGAAATTGAAGAGAAGAGGTTCTTAGAGATTCTTTAATTTCTATTTCCGTGAGCTTTTTCCTTTCTCTGTCAATTTGTACCATCAGATTATTGAGAATGGTGTTTGCTAACTCAAAAAGACTCTGAAAGTCCATATATTCAATCCCAGTAATTGTACATAAGTCAGTGTAATCTGCAAAGCTTCTCCATGGAATTGCTTGCTGTTTAAGGCATCTTAAGTAGTTTAGGGTACTCCCAATAAGGTTTTTTACCTTTATATTTAGTTCTTTAAGTTTAAACAATGTCTTCTCTGTTTTAGCAGCTGATTCCAGAAAATTATATTCATTTTCTAACTGTTTAAACATTTGCGAAACTGAAAGGATGTCATTCTGTGATAAAGGAGGAGGAAGTTCTGCAATTTTAGTTAATTGTTCATTGTAATAATCATGACCATAATTTGAGATAGCAAGGAACTGATTTCCAGTTTGATAATTACGTGAAAAGAGACCATTATCCTGAAAGGTTTTTAATACATCTTCGGGATCCCCTAAATTTCCTAGATAGTTCAATACTTGGCTTTGAGGCATCGGACTTTGAATTAATGCATTTAATAAATTCATTAGACTTTCGAATTTTGTTGAAGGCAGACCAAGCGTTGATGATCCCCAGGGCTTAATTGGATTAATTTTAAATGGTGATGTGTTAATAGGAATATCACTTTGTAACTTAAAATGATACGCGTTATTTTGAGGAGCATCGAACCGAAATAATAATCCTTCCCCTTCCATAACCCCTAGCCATTGTTGTTGAGTGTTTATGGATGTTGATGTCCTGAAGAGAAACTGATGATTTTTCATAAGCATTTCTCGATCTTGTGAATTTATCATTCGTAAGTAGACTAAATTATTTATCTCCTCAAATGAGTCCAAGGAACTGCTAATTGATTGGAGACTTGAACTCGAGATTAACAAAATATTTTTTGAAATAATCTCTTCACATGCTCTCATTAAGTTAGATGTTACTATCTCACGTGATCGCTGATAGGATGTTCGACGACTCAGAAATTCATCTGCGTGAGTTAATACAATACATGAGTTTTCTAATGTCTTTGATAGGAAATCTAGTAAGAAAAAAATAGTAGCTCTTTTTATTAACTGAGGTTGACTACCAAATTGGAAAAACGAGATTGTTTTTGAGGTAGTTAATTTTTTTTGGTAGTGATCTTTAAAAAAACTATAATTAATCTCTTTAAAGGATCTAAATTGTTCTAATATCCCCTCTAAAGCCTCAATTGACATCATATCAGTATAAATGGTTTCTGTTGCTTCATTATTACTATCATTGGTAAATGAAAGTTTTACTTCATTGAGTGTAAAAGTTGTTTGGTTTGCTGATTTACGGATTTGAGATTCAAGCGGTACAGAGTATCGAGAAATTAAGTACTCGGATGTATCTAATGAAGAGAGAATAAATTGCGATATCAAGTGAGCTTTCCATGCTTTTCCAACAGCTTTATCTTGTGAAATCTTTTCATGGGGTCCTATAGGAATAATTACGTCACATAAATTTAAATAAAAATTTGTACCTAAACTAAAAATCTGTAATCGTTTTGGTTTGTTTGGTGTACCTTGAATATGGTTAATCAATCCATTAAGTTCATTCTTAGTGTCAATGACAAAAATTTGACCTAATAAACGATCCTGAGATAATGAAAAGATTAATTGTTGAAGAACAAGGATTAACTCGGTATTTGAAGAACCATTTATCAAAATTGAACCTCTTGATAATCTTGGAAAGCCCACGGGGATAGTATCATTATCGATTCTTGTTCCAATGGCATGATGAACTGGAAGATCCTGAACTGGATAATCTTGAATAAACCGTGAGGGCACACGATCCAATTTTAGAAAGGGTTCAATCAATTTCGAATGAAATCCTTTATGTCCTTGAAATACTGTTACCCCTTTAGCTATTCTTTTCCCATGATAGTGAACCTCTATCAAATTTTTTCCTGTTATGAGAGTAGCTTTGTAACCTGATGCTTCTAAGAGTGAAAATGTGGTAGATCTATTGCGTAGGAAGTCTTTGCGGGCTTTTTTTATAAAATAATGAAGTGCTTTATCTGAATGAATGGTAAATGGTTTTTTTATCTTTACTAGTAACATTAATCCATTCAATCCATTTTCTTTCTGTTTTTTTGTTAAGATAGGAAAGACTTGTCGAATTACTTCTACCCCTGAAAGACTCGATATATAGAGTAGATGATTTGATGCGTCATTAAAGTCAACAGAGGGTTGGATGGCAATAATAGAAATTAAATTAGCTTGTGGAGCTATAAAAGACTTCTCAATTGAATCAGGAACTTCAACTTGTAAAAGGGTAGAGTTATCCTCTAAAATCTTTGTTACTAGTTGTATAGATCGCATTCCACATTCCAAATTATCCTTTATAATCTCTGATGCCTTCAGCAATGACTGCGAATTCAATTTTCCCATCTGGTAATTCAGGATTTTTAGTTAAAGTTGCTGTTCGCTTTTCCCCCTTCCCTTTACGGATCATTATCCTTGTTGTAACTGTATGACCAACAACATTGCCTCCGACAGGTCTATTGGGGTCACCAAAGAACATAGCATCCGGTTTAGCTGCAACTTGATTAGTAACAACAGCTACAAAGTTCATTATTTCAGCTTGTTTTGTGATAAATGCGAGGTGTTTCCCAATTAATTGTTGACGTTCTGCTAATGTTCCTCTTCCAGCGAATTCATTCCTGAAGTTTGACATTAAACTGTCTACAATTACCAAACCAATATTCGGGGTCATAGTAATGGCTTCTTCAGTAAGCGCCATTTGATGTTCAGAATTATATGCTCGTCCAATCGTTATTCGTTCTAAAACATGTTCATGATCTAGTCCCAAATCCTCTGCCATCTCTTTAATACGATTAAAACGGAATGTTCCTTCTGTATCTATCCATACTACATCTTTTTTGAGTTGATTAATGCAATTGACTGCTAACTGATGAACAATTTGAGTCTTTCCACAACCATTTTCCCCTGCTAATTCTGTTATAGATCCAGACTCAAATCCTCCGCCTAATAATTCATCAAACACAGATGAACCCGATTGTAATTTGATTCGTTTTTTTGCTGCTTCTTGATAACTAATTCCTTTCTTTAGACCAAGATCAAATTGAGCACGAGCTTCTCGAATTAGTAAAGTTGCAGTTTTCTCTGCAATCCCCGAAATCTCAGTCAATTGCGCTCTAGTAGCTAGTGCGATCGATTCTTTGGATCCAAAACCTGCATCTTCAAGACGCTTTCGAGTTGTTGGCCCAATTCCATTTAGAGATTCTAAGAAAGTTAATGTCTCATTCGTTACTTCTTTAGTCTTTTTCCTTTTCTTTGGTTCTTCAATTTCATCTAAGACTTCTTCATCTATTATTGTCTGTGCTTTTGCCATTTTTTTCCACATCTGAATTAAAATTATAATTCATACTAGATTAAGCACTTGCTTTATATATCAAAAAAATTGTAAAAAGGATTAATTCAATTCCTATGTCCTATTAAATCTATAATTACTAATCTCTGTGAAAGATTGATATTTTTTATTCTCAATTTAAGATTTAGGATAGTGGGGGGTTTTAAATATTCAAACTAGTTGACAATTGGATATTTTACTTGATTATTGATTTATATTTATAGTATTTATATATTAATATAATTTTTAGATTATTAATATTTAAATTAAAATCCAGATTACTAATGAGGAAAAATATTATGCATGGATTGAATCAGAGAATTTTATCTCGAGTTTTAATATTGGGATGTTTTCTCTTATCACTCTTCACTCCCAATTTTTCTCTTACTTCGGTTTTTGGATTATCAATTAGTACTGAATTAACAATTAGTGCTTCTCAAGGGATAGTGAAAGAAAATGATGTCATAATCTTTTTTATTTGGGTTTATCATGAATATGATCCTGTCTCAACGGGAATAGTTAGAGTAACTGATTTGAATACTTCTGAATACATATCGGGGATTTTACTGGATGGTGAGTTGCAATTGACATGGTTGGTTAACTCTACCAATCCTTTAGGTACTCATTTTTTTCAAGGGGAATTTTTTAGTTCAGGGGATTATTTATCTTCTGTGAATTACTGTGAAGTTATTTTTGAGGAATATCTACCAGGTGATTATCGTTCCACTTCCACTTCTCTTTCTCTTAATTCCTCTGTTGTTTATAAAAATGCATCACTTACTATAACCATTGAAGTTATTATTCCTTATAGTTGGTTCTTTAAAGATGGTTATGTGTTTGTTCGAAATTTGAACCTCTCTGGCAATCCTGTCATTCATACCTATGGACCACTCCCTTATATAGCGGGTTCTGATCCAACAACTTATAATTTTTCTTTTGATTATATATTTCCTATATTTACTCCACTGGGGATTAATTTCATCCTAGCTGAATATACAGGAAGCGATCAAAGTATGACACAACCCTCCACTTCTCCATTAATTCCTGTTACAGTAATGAGTAATGGATTTACATTGAGTCAAACGTTAAACTCCTCGATGCTTCAACGAAATATTGATCAGCTTGAGCTTACCACGATTATTCTTGGTGATCATCCTTTTGGGTTAGTATTACGGTCTTTCTATCAAACTTCACAAGTTTTTGAATTTGCTCGGAATCTAGTGTCTTCACGTACAATAACGAATCTCTTCAACCCAAATAGCTCTGTTCCCATTGGGAATCTTCAAATTATGACAGAGCTGTTGGATCCAAGTAATAATCATGTTTATGCCAATGTCTCTTCATATATCGATATTGTGGATCAAATTCGAATTGAATATGTAACTAATAGCTCTGAATTTCGACAAGGAGAGACTGTACGTTTTTCTATATATGCAACTGAAGATGATATACACACACATCCTGTCGAATGTAGAATTGAATTATTTGATATTACTGATGATTATTCAATTGTTAATAAATCTACCAATCAGGATGGTTTTGTAACTATTGAATACGTAATTCCTCAAAATGCAACAGTTGGGAGTCATCACTTTGCTTTTCACACACATTCGTTAATTCCTTATTTGATGAATACAACAAAGAGTTTCATTCTTATCGTAAAAGGAAATACAATTTTTGATTTAACGTATGAAACTAGTATAGCAAGAAATTCATTAACTATTATTCAAGTTACTGTTCTTTCTGGGGCTATGGCTCTTAGTGAAGGACAAATTTCTCTTACTTTCTTAAACGGATCAATTATTCAAACGAAAAACTGTACACCCGGAGTTGAAATCGAATATCAAATTCCCTTGTCTCATCCCCTTGGTATCTCTCCTTATGTTGTTTTATATTCAGGTTCACAACGATATGACTCTCATATCGAATATTTTTATCTAACTATTTTTTCTAATCCTCACTTTGAAAATATCGGATGTAATACATCTGAAGTCGTCAAGGGACAGACAATCCGATTATGGGGACAATTAGTTGATGAATTGGGTACAAAACTAATCAATGAGATAATAACCATAACTGATACTACTTCAGGAAGTACCTTAGGATCAAATATTACCAATGAAGAAGGAATTTTTTTATTTGATTATGTGATAACAGGTTCTGCTCAAATTGGGTTACATTTAATTGAGTTCAAGTACAATGGTAATCCAGTCAAATTATTCTATTCATCTATAAATAAACCTATTCTTAGCTTCACCGTAAGACCTCCATTATCGATCTTTATAGATTCAGAGATTGTAGGAGGAAAATGGACGGTGATTTTACTAGCTGGTGGATTGAGTGATCTTGTGAATCTTTCTTGGCAAATAAGTGGAGAATCTGTATGGACTCCAATCAGTTCCATCAAACTTAATGCAACTGGATTTGGATCTTATAATTGGTCTGTACCTACTTTATATAAAGGACCTATTACCATACGAGCTGTTGGTCCATTTAATACAAAATATGACTATTCAGAGATATGGATGATCCCTCAGATTACAATTCAAGCAAGTACTAATGGAAATGTCAACAACCCTTTTTATTTTAAAGTAACCTGTAATGAACAATTTCAGATTTGGATTACAAATCAGTTATGGAAAGACTGGCAACCTGCAGGTGTGTATAATTATTCTTATACCTTTTTTTCTCGCGGAATTAAGACTCTTAAAGTAATTTCTACCGCCCCTTTCGTTTATGATCATGAAAAGACTCTTTCTATAACAGTTTTTGAAGAACTCTTTCTTTCTCTTTCTGTTCCAAGTGAAACTTATGTTAACTTATCCACTAATATAGATGGGATAGTAATTGGTGAAGTATCGGGTCCTATTCCAAATCAGGATATTATTCTTGAAATTAATGGAACAAATACCCAAGTTGATTCTTCTTCAGGCAGTGGAGCTTTTTATTTTTCCGTACTATTTTCTACTCCAGGAATTTATTATATTAGGGTTAAAACTAACTTAAGTTCTACCAATTATTATTCACAATCAACTAGTAGTGTTTTTATTATTATAATCCATTCAGTCCCATCAAATGTGATAATTTTATCCCCTCTAAACCAAATTTATGGTTCAATAATTGAGATCGCTCTCTCGGGAAATGCGAATAATTATTCTTATTTTATTGAACCTATTGATAGTTTGAATTCTACTTGGATGAAAACGACTTATCGATCATTAGGTCAAGGTGATTATACCCTACATGTGTTTGGTTTTAATCAAGATGGTATGATCACTTACGAGTTTGTTTCTTTTTCAGTGGATACAACTTCTCCTTCATTAGCTCTTCTTTCTCCAACAAACTGTACCTATGGAGAGAAAAATGTACATATTAAATATCTAACAGACGAAAATATAGTAGAATTGTTCCTAGATGGAGAAATTATTGGTTATAACGAAATGGAACTCACCTTGGATGATGGCTCATACAATCTCACAGTGAAAGTATCTGACCCTGCTGGGAATTATGTGATAAAGCGTGCATATTTCAGTATTGATACTATCCCTCCAAGTCTTAAAGTCTATTCCCCCCATAATCAATCCTATACAGGGGAAATCTTGATTTCATTTTCTACGAATGGTACAACAATTCTATGGAATATTATAGGAGTTCATACCTATAATCAGACCTATAATCAGCCAATTTCGCTAGTTCTCAGTTTTGGTTCCTATGAATTACAAGTTTGGGCATTTGATGAAGCAAGAAACTTCAAAACAAAAAAAATTATTTTTTCCATTGTTGAAGCAATTGAATTACTACTTAATCCCACACTAACAAAAATAAATGAAACTGGGGGTTATTTAATCCAAGCAGAGGTTGTTGCTAATCCTGACTTTGCTCAAGCTGGTGTTCTTATCAATGGAAGCATGATATCGATTCTTCACTGGAGTTCTTTTTACCAAAATTATCGTGCTTCAATTGTCTTACCCACTCCAGGAATTTGGGAAATTACCATTTTTGCCTGTACAGTGAATAACAAATATGACCTTCGGTTATTCAATCTTGAATGGAATCCACTTGATCCTATCCTAGATACTATTAGTATAAATTACCAAGGATCGTTTTATGAATTTTTTTTAAGAATCAACTCTTATTCACTTCCTGTGGATCAGGTTAAGCTAATTATTGATGATTCAATCTATCCATTAACTTTTGAACCTTTTTGGAATCGTTGGGTATCAAACTTGCCTTTATCTCCAAATAATTATACCTTTGAAATTCTAGTTTGGTATCCATGGGATAATTCTCAACCATCTGGAAAATTCTTTTACAAATCAACTTGGTATGCTCCCAACATTGAAATTGATAGTTTTATTGTTAGTAGAAATTCATTTATATTAGAACTAAGGGGTTTTAAACAAAATTCATCTATTAATACTGAATCTGTTAAGATAATATTATCTAATTCAACTTCAGAAATACAGGGCAGAGGAGTTTTAACGTATTCATCGCTTTCTGGATTATACTTTGATTGGGAAATTGAAACCCCTGATCTTTATCCAGGAGTTTGGAACTATTCTATTTTCATTGAGGACATAACTGGATGTGTTAATGCATATCACGGATTGTTCAATAACTCTGATTATCCTCCTCAAATCAAATCATATTCCATCAATCATATTCCAGAAAATGATAGATATTTTGAGCAGTACTGGTATTTTGCGTTTGAAATTATTGATGATTATGCAGTTAAGTCTATTACTATTGATATTAATGAATTAAGATTTAATAATCCATCCTACAATGGAACTCATTACTTTTTTGGTATATATTTAGCTCAGGGGTATTATTCTGTTATTATTAGAGTATTTGATGATATAAATCAGGAGTGTGAGTTGGTTTTAGACTCTTTAACTATTTTTATATCTACAACTGAATCAATGAGTTCTTCTTATATCAAGGAAAGTTCCTCAAATCTTAAATCCTTCATTAATAATTTTACAAACAATCCATTATTTGAAATAGGTCTTTCAGGTATTATTTTCGCAATTACAGTTATAGGGGGAAGATTATTTAAACGAAGGAGGCGAGATTAATCCTATGAAAAATCAAACTCATCTAACCTTCGCTGTTGCGCTAATGAACATCTTTCTGTCAACGTTTATTCATGATACTATTGAATTATGGTTCTATTTTCTACTATCATATCCTTTGGGTTTTCTTAGTCTCGTTCCTAATTATCTTGATATGAATCTGGGTTTTAGTCCAAAATTTGAGAGAATTAATCTTAGCCAACGATTTACATTAACTCAATATCGTCATCCTCTCTCCCATTCACCTCTAACAGTCCTATATTTTCTTCCATTAATCTATATAACTGAGGGATCCGATTTTTCTGTTCTAATTTGGTTAGCTCTCATCAGCTGGATTTCCCACTTGATTTTAGACGCTTTTTCAGCTCCAGGTATCCCTCTTGGAAAAACATCGATATTTTCAAACCATCCTGTCAAGCACTATGTATGGAAAGAATTCTCGAATGGGCGGTATTTCTCATTATCAAAGTGGAATAAGAATGAAAAAAGAACAAACTCCTTTTTCTTTAGGGGAGGATTATTCTTAATAGCACTAAATCTTTCTAGTTTAATATTAATAACTTTAGAGGGAATTATTTAATGAAAAGAATCGAAATTTTTACTTTTTTTCTTGTTATTAGTTTTTTAGTAAGTTCTGGTATCCAAGTTGTTCTAGGGAATGAACAAACTAATCTGAATGTAATAGATCGATATAATCTTTATATTAATGAACAAATTTCGACAGTGGATCAAGAATATATTCGTAGTGTACTTTTAACTAGATCTAGAGAAATAGTTTTATTAAATTTTACTGTTCAGAACCATGGTGAACCTATAAGTAGTGTAACCCTTCAAGCAAAGATTAATGGTCAATTCAAAACAAGAACATTTTATTTGATGGAGAAAATCTCTCTATCTGAAAGTGAATCCTATCAATTTTCTTTAGCTCAACAACTGTATCTTCCTCTCGGGAGTGTAACAGAAAACTCCTTAAAGCTTTCTATAACTTTAATATTAGACCCTACTATAAATTGGAGAACTTCCAATATTAATTTTCAAATTATAAATGCTGAGCTTATTACTATGGATTATTATAATCCGTTGGAATTAAGTTCTCTGGATATATTTCCAGCAAGTCAATATTTTATTGTTGAACCAGAAAAATATACATTTCTTGAGAAAAGTCTAGCGATTCATTCATATTTATTTGTAGTACCTCCTCCCACTGATTTTTCATTGCTATGTACATTACGTATCACACTTACCCAATTGGAAATTGATTCAGTGACAGTTAATCAGCAAAGGTATTATGGAATCGGTGACCATACCCTTATTATCAATTATTCCTTATCTAGTTCCGAAATTAATCCAATAAATGAAGTTCTTATTTTAATTAAGCCAGATTATAATGGATTTGATAGTGCCAAAGCAGTTAGGATAGAATTAAAACTATCTGGAGTATTTCAGAAAGATTCTCACTCTAATTTTCTTCCTATTAACCACCCAATCCCAGGATGGATCATGTTGCCCGTTTTAATTTTTATTTTGTTTGTATTTCCTTATTATTATGCTTACCAAGAAATGGTGGTTCAACAGGAAAAGGAAATTCTAAATCCAGTAAATCAAGATAATAATTATTGAGATAGTTTGAATGGATGAAGCATTACCCCAAAAACATATTTATTTACTGATTGGAGAATATAAGGATTCTCTTAAACATTTATTTACTAAACTGTCAAATTTACTAATTCCTAAAATCTTGTGGATAGATTATCAAATCATTCAACTTCCTGAATTTTATACACTCTTTGAAACGCAAGATTTTAGTCCCTCTCATTTTTTCTTTCTCAATGTACATTCAGAAGAATTATTGAATGAAATAATTAAATCTGGAAATTTACAAAGTTCTAAAAAGTATAATTTTTTTACGATTTGTATTAATATGTTCCATTACTATCATATTCTTCCTGAAATTGAATTTTATCTTTCAAAATTATCCGAAACTTTTAATATTCTGTTATTGACCCGAAATAAGTCAATTCAAATTCTTAATTCAACAACTATTGATTTAATAGGTGAATGAGCTGGTCACTTTACATTTACAGTCATTTGACAATCTAATATCACTTTGGAATCCTACAAATGCGATACCTCTCGAGATTGATATTATTGATATGAAGATTGGAGGTTTAATTCCTGGATTTATTCATACTATTTGGGGAGATACAGGGGGTGGAAAGTCGCGCTTTTGTCTTCAAGGTATTTTACAGGCATTTAAAAAAGATAGAAAAATCAAAATTCTTTATTGTGATCATTCTGGGAATCTTCGCTACTCTATTTTTTCCAGATTCTTATCATCTGATAAGTTAGAAAGCATAACCTTTATCAGTCCTGAAACACTTTTAGAACAGCTAATTTATTTTCGTGAACTCACAGAATCAAATTGTTTGTTTAATTTGATCATTATTGATACGTTATTTGGATCTCCACTTAATTTTCTAAAGTATTTTCACAAAGAAAAAATATTCTGGAGTAGAAGAATATTCGAACATCTTCTTGATCTCAAATATCTTGCTGAAAATTCTAAAGTACCAATCTTAACAACTGTCTACAAAACAGATATTGAAAATAAATCCGAAAATTCGAATATTTATGGAACCTTATTGCATGATTTCTCACCTATTCATTTTTTTATTGAAAAAGTAAATACCACCTTTAGAGTTACATTAAAATTGTTTAACATATCGATAGGATCATCTCAAAGCTCTCTGCTTCCATAAAAGAAAATTTATAGATCCAAATCTTCGATTGAAAGGAAATCTATTTCTGATTCTTTCGAGATAAGTTCTCGTAAGCTTTTTAGAGGAAGCCAATAGATAGCTGAATTCTTTCCTTTCCTGATTTGACCCAAATACCCTATTATAAATAATCCTATTAAATAGGCAATAAAAAAGATAGTTCCTATTAAAACAGAGAGAAAAAAGTCAGTAGTTCGCCAAACTGTATCGAAAATGACTATTATATAGACAATAATTGACATATAAAAATATTTTGAAGGAATATTCATCTCTAAAAGAAGAGTATGGAAGAGAAAGTAATAATCATTAATAGAAGGCATCAAAACGCTAAAAATTCCAATGAAAAAATATAAATGAATTAGTGCCCCAAGCTGGGTAGAAACAATTTTGTTAGATAATAGAATAGGTGAAACTAAGAGATATGCGATAAAAGCTATTAATGCAAAGCGACTAGGAGCAAAAACTACACGTTTTGCATGCTCCAATCTATTTAATGATAATAGCAATCCAGGGTTCTCATCAGGAATATCTAATCCCGAAATTAAGCTAGCTCGTAGATTGGCTGAATCAAGAAGCGGGTCCAAATCTTCTTGTTCTATTTTCTTCTCTAATTCATTTAAAATTTCTTTAGCAGCAGTTATATGGAAATAGACATGAATCCATCTAAATGGAAAAAATAAATAATTTAATAGTCGTTTTATGAAAGGGAATAGGATTAATTTTATTTGTAGAATTATATAGTAAGATACTTGATGAGATACTATAAGTATAATATCTGGTCCACTTAATTCTCCTGCGTACCAGACAAGAAAATCAAGAAAACCTTCTAAAATTAAGTCTATTATTGTTGAGATTTTTATCACCAGTTAATTCACATATTAGCCTGAATTCACATGTTTTACAATTATTAGTGTTTGGAGAATCAAATAATTCATCTTCAATGGTATCATGAAATTCTTGAAGGAAATCTGAAAGAATTTGATAGTCTTTTTGCACAAATTTCCTATAAATGATTAGATTGCTCTGATAATCGATATATAGAAAATCATTCGATTTTATTTTGTCATTTTGCCATAAGATTTGGGAATAGATGGCAGCTTGTGAAATTATAAGACGATTTGAGATTGGATTCGAGTTAAAAGATTGAATTACAAGCAAATAAGTATTATTTGGATGTAAAAATACTAGAGAAGGGCATCCTTTTAATTTCAATCGATCTGATAATATTAGTTCATAAATTTTATTTGGATGAATATATTTTTGGTGTCTTTTATTTTTTGGTAACATAACCCAAAGTTCTTGTATTAACCATCCGAGAAAGCTAAAACATTTTCTAACAAGTAATTCGTTCAAAGATTCTAATGAGTAATTGTAAGTTAATCTTGCCTTTAAGAGATATGATATCTCTTCTCTATGAGTGATAACTGAGTAACTTAAAGGTGGATTAAATAAGATGGTGAAAAATGCTTTCGTATATTCTTCTATCTTTCGATATGCTATTATTTCCATTTCAACTTCCTTTGAGAAGCCTAATTCAAAGTGTTGTATTCTTCGTAAATAAAAAGCATGAGGACATCTATTAAATTCTTTTAAAAAAGAAGGAGTGACGAAAAACACAGGTTATCACACTGGAATATGTATTTCAAGTTGTGAGATTTGATGAAAATTTGAATTCAATATACCTCGGGAAAGAAGATACATCTTTTTTTGTAATCTGTGCTCTTGGTCCAAATTTAAAAGCGAGAAGGGATTACTTATTACCATAAAAAATCTAATTCCTAAACCAATTAAATAACCCGTCATAGGGGAAGTATATATAACAAAATTGATTTCTGTAAAGAGTTCTACTTTTTGCAAGGGTTTTTCTTGCTCTTTATCCAATAAAATTGGGATAATTTCCTCAAAATAAGATAAATGATCTTTCCATGGTTCTGAAACAATTAAAAATTCTTCATAAACATAGTTTGGATATTCTTTTGTAAGAATTGTGTCAAATTTACCTAAAGATAGAAAAAAAAATAGATTTTCAAAGATAAGATTCTGTGGGTTTTGTATAAGATTCTGCATTCTTTTAACCTATTGTTACGCTCTTTTATGTCTAATGAACATAGTGTTAGAAGTTTATATATTCGAAATTTAGGTAAGCAATTTTGTGAGTATTAAAGGGATCTTCTGTATATCTTTATAGAATCCATTGAGGAATTTATTCATGAATAAATCTTGTCTTAAACGACTTATTTCAAAAAGGAAAAATCTGATTTTATGTCTCGAATACCATTCATGGATAGAACATTGCCCAGATACTTGTCCTTATTATCAATATTTTGGGGATGGAGTGATTGAGGAGGCTGTAGCAAGAAATTTCAATATTGAGTGCTTGTATTTTTATCGCAACAATCAAAAAAATTCTAAATTTCCTATTTATTTTTGTAAATTAATGATGTTAGAGTCCCCTTATTGTGATTTTTGTCAGTTTTCCTGCTATTCTGGTCTTCCTAAACTTTAAGAGAATGAAATGACAAAAATAGGTATTAAAAAAGAGTATTAGATTTGTCAAGAATTTGTCTACTATCTGAATCGTTCAAGCATTTTTGTTTCCAGTAATCATCATCTATCTTGGTAATTAATATTTGTTTAGCTAAATTCTTTTCTCCTTGTTCAAATAATAAGATACTCTTTAAATAGTAATAACGATTTAATAATGGATTTAATTGAGATAATGGCTGCCGTAATAGTTCATCAATTGTTGCTAGTAAGCCAAATTCTAAACCTCTTTTTTTCCACTGTTTGAATGATGATAACTCAGTTTTATCCACGGCATAAAAAGGGAGTAATGTCATATATTTTGGTTTAAAGTCAAGAGAGATTGGTATAGTTTTCGATGCACCTGTAAAATATATACGAAGTTCTTCAAGATTGGAATTATCAGCTAGTAAGATTTGAAGCGGAATTTCAGCTAATTGAGGTGGCATTACTGTGATTGTGATCTCATTAGGATATTTTCCTTTATCTTTCCTTCCTCCAACGAAATCAAAATGAAATTCAGGTTGTATTAATCCAGCTAGATTTCGATCATAAAAATGTTTGATTTTTTGGAGGTACTCTTCTTTCCAGACATCTTTTATGGTGTTCGGTAAGATACTATGCTCAAACCAAAATTGTTTTGGTTTATATAGACGTTGATAACTCTTCCAAACTGATTTATGGGGTTGTAATTGATTTTCTCGACTTGCTATGAGGAATGAAGGTGTTGCTCGAATTTTTCGGAGAGAATGGTTTGATTGCCATTTAGTCAACCAAAAGAAAGGAAAGGTAAAAAATCCGAAAAAAACACGAAATATAAAATATAAGGCCTTATTTTTTCCAAAAGCGTTCACCGTAAACATATCGTTAAAGGATATAGGACCATCTTCAATAACTATGGATTTAATTGGATAATCATAGACAAGCGAACAAGCAAAGGTGCTTCCGAACGAGTTCGTATATATTCCAATCTTTCTTCTATTAATTCCAGGATAAGTTATAAGAAATTCATATGTTTTTTCAATAACATGATTTAAATACTTGGTGGAGGTATTGAGTTTGATAGATTGAGTGTTATTAGCATCCATTTTATAATAAAGAGGTATAAGAACATTAAATCCGATTTTTTGGAGTAAATTAGCAGTTCTAAAATATTTGGAAAAGTTATCTGTCTCTATCCAGCTAGGAACCATAAGAATAACAGCATCCTGTTCATCAGGACCTGGGAAAAACCATCCTTGCGTTTCTGCCTCTGATAATGGGATAGAAACATTTACTGCATTTAATCCTAGATCTTGGGGAGTTAAATTTTCAAAAGTTTGATTGCGTATCATAAATTGTGTTAAAAGGCTAGGAATAATTTCAAAATATCTTGTTATAAGGATAAGGAAAAAAATTATTGTAATTATTAAAAGAATAATATTAATATTAACCAAAAGATTGTTTCACATCCAATTTATACCCCTTTTAATTTAATTATTTGATATGCAAATAATAGATCAATTTTATTTGAATATTTATCAGCTTTGAGATTAGATTTAATAGGCAATATAATCATAGGGATAGGATAAAATCAAAGTTAATTCCTTTTTAATGTTGCTAAAAGGTTTGCTTCTTCATTTAACAAATTCCTGCTTACCAGATTAAGGTATTCATAATAATCTTTAAGATAATTGTTAATTTTGAGCAGCTCACTTGGGTACTTCTCTTTAAATTTATTAATCAATCTTAATTTATTGAATTTTTGGTTCATAGGACTTTTATGCTTTAGTTGCCATTCTCTTTGTAAAGCTTCTTTCTGTATATCATATATTTCGACTCTAGCAAGTTCAATTGGTTGTTTTCTTGTGAATTTTGCTCCCTTGATGGAACTCAGTCCGATATGCTGGCTTAGTCGACCTATTAAATGCTTTGTATAACCTATATAGATTTTTCGGTTATTTCCACTTTTCCAATCTCCGACAAAAAGAAAATATACCCAGTATGACATAGTCTTCACAATTAGATGTATTTTTTGTAGATATAATAGAAGTTAACTAAACAGACTTAAACTTAAGTATAGAACATTAATAATGATCAACTATGTCAGAATCTGATCTGAAAGATGAACCAGGTAATACAAACAAGTATTTATCGCAATTATGGCACATAATTACTTCTTTTAAATTTATTCTTTTGATTGGTTTCCTTGCGTTTTGGGTAAAGATCGGATATATCTCTAGTATCGATATGTGGGATGAAGGCTGGTTTAGTGCAATTGCAAGTCGGTTGGCATTTGGTCCTTCTCCATCTGATCTATTTCTTCCCCTTTATTATCCTGCAGAAGGCGGGGTAATTAAATTTTTTGATAAACCTCCATTTGCATTTTGGTGTGGAGCATTCCTTATGTCTTTATTTGGTCGAACCACATTCGCTGCTAAGGGCATTGTGATTATTGGAGGTGCTGGTTTAGCGATCATAATCTATTTCCTCTTCAGTCATCAAGCTAAAAATCGCTCTGCCCATATAATTGCAGGATTATTAGTTGCTCTGGCTTACTTTTTGACTTTTTATAGTAGAACTGCTTACATTGATCCTTTTGTAATTTTTATGGGTGCCTTAGTCATGCTTCTTAGTATAAGAGCTGTAGATGCAGTTTTCATTGAAAGACGTTCTAAAAAAGGCTATATATTGCTTATAGTTGCAGCAGCTGTAAATATATTAAATTTACTTACTAAGGCATGGCAGGGGATTCTTATTGCACCTGCTATTGTTATCTATTTACTTATACGTTATATTGAAAGACATGTAGACTTATATGATCTTCGTACTCTCTTCCAAGAAATAAAACCACACGTTAAAAGTTTTTATAAACATGATGATTCAGAATTTAAGTATAACGTTGGAAAAGGTTTTCGTGTCCAAAATATTCTTTCTATAAGCGCATTTTGCTTAACATCTATCGTTACTTATTTAATTACTTTTTTACCATTGAGTAGCTTACTCATAGGTTTAATAGTAGGTATTACATGTTACATAATTATAATTGGTATTTATCACTCTACTCTCGGGTTAAATTTAGAACTAAAAACCAAATTAAAAAAATTTGGGTTAATTTCAGTAGTTATTGCTAGTACGCTAGCTAGTTTTGGAGGAGGAATGATCGCAAAGGTTTTCTATGATCGATTAGAAGAACCCTTTATAGCGATTGCTCTAGCTTTGACTGAAGAACATATACCAGAAGGAGGAGGATTATTAAGCTCATTAACATTTTTAGAAGATTTTTTTTCAAATACTTCATTATTTTTATTATTACTTGATCTACTCTCTGGATTGTTTGGTCTAATTGGAGCATTTATAGTATTTTTTTTCATAATGGGATTAGGACTAGAAATTTCTATTGGTAGAAGGAGATTTTTCAAATTCATAATTGAGTGTTTAGATTTAATTCCTTTAGGAATTTATGGATTATGGTTCGCTTTTTGGTTTGCCATAATTTTGATATCTGGGGCTTTTTTCAGCAGAGATGCCATGCAAATTACTGTATTTGGCGTTGGAGTAACATTACTTCTTACTGTAGGAATAACATATTTTCCTAAAGTTAAAAATTCTCTTACAAAAAATTTGCATCTGAAAACCCGTATTAGGGAAAAAACTGAACTTATGGGCTTTGAACATGATTTAATGTTTTTAGGTTTAGCTATTACTTTGATTATTATCAGCTTCTTTCCATTCGTTTCTTGGGTACAAACTTTGGACGCAAAAATTGCTGATGGTACTTACCCTTGGAGTATTCGCGTGCCAGGAGAACTTGCAGGGGATCCTGAAAAACCTAATCCAGTCACATATACATTTTTATTTTTTGAATATTATATTGGTTGGCGATACACTCATGCTACAAGTTATGAACTCCCTGAAAGCATTGGGAGTGCGCTTAATGATTATCTTCTTGTTATCCTTCTTTTTGGAGGATTATTTGTTATAGGTATTTACGCATTCTTTTTTTCTGACAAAAGAAATCCAGCATTAGGTTCAGCATTAATCGCTTGGTTAATAACCATTCCGTTTGTATTTTTTCCAGCTCAATTTCAGTTAAATTACTACTACATTCCATTAGCAATCCCATATCTTGCTATTTCTGCCAAAGGGATTGAATACTTATATTCCGGTGATCGTTGGCGATTTATAGTTGAGGATCGAATAGACAGGATTCTAGCTGTAATCGTTGCACTTGCCTTTGGTTATTCAGGACTTCTTATGGCTATATTCGAGATCAATCTAACTCAAGTTGATACTATTTTCTTCTTTTTACTATATGCCTTTGTTCTACTGGGCCCTTTTATCTATGTTTCAATGAATAATAACTGGTTGAAAACTTTTCCAGGCATTGTAACTTTTGGTCTTGCCTATAGATATTTTATTGATGCATGGGTTAAAAGTTTGACACCTTTGTATAATTTTGTTGTTCATGATTTTTTTGATAGCATATTAAGCTTCGATTTCTCTTGGATTTCAGATACAATTGAACTAGGAGCTCCATTAATCACTTTTATAGGAATCATACTGCTTCTAATAGCACTTTATTGGTTGAAGCCTCATGTAAAACCTCAGGCTTTACTAATTCTGTCTCTAATGCTCTCTGCAATGCTTATAAATGTCACTACTCTTGCTCACTACAATCAGATTTTTGACCTTCATTTTCAAGAGATGTCAATTTACATTAAAAATCATGGAGGAGACTATAACCACTCCACTTGGGTTATACCAGAAGCAGGATCTAATTTTGCTATGCGATATTATCTGGGAAAGGAGATCGTAACTACTGGGAATGTACCGTTTTCTTACAATTCCTCTAGCATGATGCAGAGTTATTATCAGACCCATTCTTCAATAAAATTCTGGGTAGTTATTAATGATTCAACTCATTGGGATGTACCTGCCTATGCACTAGATTATCCCCTATCTTACAGTTGGTTAACAAATAATACACATTTCGTATGTGTAGACGATATTATTGGTATCACTAGTTGGTATAAGATACATTTATTTGTGAATCATACATGGATCACAGAACAAGGTTATGATTGGTCAACACTAACAGGACAAATAAAGTAATATTTTCTATCCTGGCAAAGAACTTTGAAAATTATGCAATCTTATTACCTGTTTATTCAGAATGACAGTTTAATAAATTATAAAGTTGTGAATAAATTCAGATGTTGTGGTGTAATAATGTCAAATAAAATAACAGCCAAACATATACTAGTAGAAAAAAAGAGTCTAGCGGAAGAAATAATCGAAAAAATTAATGGTGGAGCTTTATTTGAAGAAATGGCCCGTGAATATAGTACTTGTCCTTCAAAAAAAAAAGGGGGAAATCTGGGGGAATTCGGTCGAGGTCAAATGGTAAAAGAATTCGAAATAGAAGCATTTAAGCTGCAGAAGGGACAGATGACTCAAGTTCCAGTTAAAACTAAGTTTGGGTATCATATTATTAAACGGGTAAAGTAAATCTTCCCTTTTTATTAATATTGAATATCCAATGGATTTTTAGTCCCTTTTCTAATCAATTCAAATGATTTTTTTTTCTTATCCAAAACCTTATTATTCATTAATAAAAGAAAGAATCTGATCATTAATGGTTCTAGATTCAGATATAAAATTAACTCTTTCTAGAATTGAAAATGCGCTTCAAAACGTGATGGAGTTAAGAGACTTTAGGAATTTCATGTTGGCGAAAAGTTATCTCGAAGAAGGGCAAGTACATACTGCTCTGGCCTTTTTGAAGAAAATTGAGAATGCTACACACAATGCAAACCTAGTGATTACCCAATCATTAGTAATTCGAGCTTTAATAATGATTTACGAATTAAATTTCACTGATGCGCTAGCTCTACTAGTCAGAATCAGAAAAATGGAATTTGAAATGGACGAGGATGTCGCAAAGGATATCGAAAATATCATCAAAGATATTAAAATTCAGCAACAAGCTAGTTTAATCTACGACGCCGCAGAAGGAAGGGAAAAAGTTGAAGAGTTTAAAGAGCAAACAGTTAAACACTTGCAAAAATATTTATTATCAGCACGTAATTTAGTGAGAAAATAAGCTTTATTCAAGTTATTAATTATGAATAAACTTATCAATAAAAATTATCAACTTTTCTCCTAATATTTTGGTTAATTCTTCTTCGTTAATACTTGCATCAATCCAAAGAACCTCTCCTCCAATGTTCATTGTAATCAATTTTTTATAATTTTCACGGACTTTTTCTTGATATTCGGCAAGTTCTAACTGATCGTTATTCTTCTTTTTCTCCCGTAAACGAAGTCTTTGTTGTCCTAAGGAGACTGGAACATCTAATATTACCCATAAATCTGGTTTTATGGCAAAATCATTTTGTTTAAGCACATATTCTAAGCTCAGTGTTTTAAGAGCTCCTTGATAAGCAACATTACTAAGAAAGTAGCGATCAACCAAAACAATCTGTTTTCTTTTTAATGCAGGAAGAATTATATTCTCCAAATCCCATTTACGATCTAATATATACCATTCTAGCTCTTGTTCGGGAGCAGTTCCCTCACGATGCTTCTTTACTTTATCTTTAATTAATTGATAATAGGGTGAGTTATGGTTTGGTTCATGAGTCACTATTACAGGGTAATTCTTTTTCTCCAGAAATTTAACAAGCTTTTGAATCTGAGTGGTCTTACCAGATCCATCTATACCTTCGAAGACAATTAAAACCCCACGGAAAAGACGTTTCAATTCATTTCGCCCTAATATTCACACAGAATGATATTTTGCTCTCATTTATTAATATATTAAATAGCTTCCTTTCTCTTCAAGATATCGGTATGAGGCATGATTCAATTACAAAAAATCATAAGTGTCGAAAAAACATTTAGCCATAATTAAGTAATATAGAGATTAATCAAAAAAAAACAGCTCAATTCTTCCGAAAAGAGAAATGAAGAAATTTTAAGCAATTAATGAAAAGAGTATAATGACTAAAACAGGAAAAAGTTTTATTTGAATTCTTAGATAGATAAAAGAGCTCTGATAATCTTTTATATAAGAAATTTGATATCTATTACTATTAAGGAAGTAAGATCTATGGTTGACTTTAATCTAACAGATGAACAAAAAGCATTACAGAAAAAAGCAAGGGAATTTGCTATTCAAGAGATCATTCCCGTCTCACGTAAATATGATGAATCTGGGGAGTTTCCATACGAAATTTATCAAAAAGCTTTTGAACAGGGATTAATGAATACTATTTTTCCTCGAGAAGTAGGAGGGCCTGGTTTAGGAATCCTAGAAAACTGTTTAATAGTAGAAGAGACAGCTGCAGCTGATCCAGGTATAACAACTTCATTATTTGATAACTGTCTAGGAGCTGAACCTATTATAATTGGAGGAACAGCAGAACAAAAAGAAAGATTTTTAAAACCTCTAACTGAAGAGTTAAAGTTTATTGCATTTGCTACTTCTGAACCTGGTATGGGATCAGATGTTGCAGGGATTGCAACAACCGCTCGGTTGGAAAATAATGATATTATACTGAATGGAAGGAAGATGTGGATCACTAATGGTGGTGTAGCCTCATTTATGAGTACATTTGTACGACTTGAGGGCACAAAGCGACATAAAGGGATAACAGGTGTGGTAATACCCATGGATCTAGAAGGGATACGTCTTGGAAAACCAATACCGAAAATGGGACATAAGGCCTCAAATACAGTGCGAATTAGCCTTGACAACGTTAGAGTTCCCAAGGACCATATATTAGGAGAGCCAGGAAATGGTTTTCCTATCGCAATGAAAACTTTTGCACACACTCGCCCCACCATAGGAGCATTTGCAACGGGAATGGCTAGGGCAGCTATGGAATATGCTATTGCTTATTCAAAACGTAGAGAAGCCTTTGAAAGTAAATTATCTGATTTTCAATCCATACAATTTATGATCGCTGAAATGAAAATGCACTATGACGCTGCAAGATTGTTAACATGGTTTTCTGCTTGGGAGGCCGATCAAGGACGAGACAATACTATTAGTGCAAGTATTGCGAAAGCTTTTGCCTCTGATTATGGAATGAAAACTGCATCAGATGCGGTACAAATATTTGGTGGTTATGGATACATTAAGACATATCTCATTGAAAAACTCTTTAGAGACGCTAAGTTGTATCAAATTTATGAGGGAACCTCCCAAATTCAGCGAATGATAATAGGGCGGTATATGCTATCTAAGTATGATCCTCATTTTGATGAAACATTTACTTGATTAATTTTCTTTACAAAATTGTTAGTATTCATCATTCTCGTTTAAAATATCGGCTTGATTCTCTATAATTAAATTTTAACAAGAGATATATAGAGTGTGAACGGATTTATGTTTTTATTTTCTCCCTATGAGTTTTTAAGTCAAAAACTATGAAATCTTCCTAAAGATATAAAGATCAACTTTGTTTTTGATATATAAATTAGCTAAATTAATTGTAAATGATGAGAATGATGAAAGAAGAATTTCAAAATTATGAACAGTTACAAAAGGTTATACAATTTCTAAATTATCATGGCCCATTATTTATTCGAGCTCTTCCAGTAGAGGAAAATAAATCTAATAAAAGCACTGCTCCCATTGTTGTTACGACAATAATTTAGAAAGATAATTAATTGAAGATCTCACAAGTTCTCGAAAATGATCCTCATCCAAGTAAAACTTAATATATACCGACAAAAAAAATGAACTTAAGATAATACCTGCGTAACATCATAGTATTTGAAATGAAAGAACCCACTATTGATTGTGAGGATGATCTTATGAAACAACACCCACCAATTCAACCTTTCTCTCAACTACAGAACAATAATCCACAAGTCCAACTAATGATTGCAATTGAACTACTGAACTATAATGGTCCCATATTTACCTCTCCAAAGGAAAAATCAAAGGACAAAGCCTCTTAATCTTCAACACTAATCTGCGAAAAAAAGGAAATCCTCACCCTCTTTCTTTCACTCCTTTTCTTCCTTTTATCTTAGCTAAATCACTTAAAAACGTCTATCAAGGTGGACGGTAAACAGGATGCATTTCTGGTTTATTACCTAGAACTTCTTCAATTCTATTTAATATATCATTCTCTAAAACGATTCCAGAAGCCTGCATATTACTTTCCACATGTTCAGCTTTAGTTGCTCCAGTTATTGCTGAGCTAATCTCAGGTCGTCTTAATATCCATGCAAGAGCTAGTTGTCCAATCGTGAGATTAAGTTCATTTGCTATAGATTGAAGTTGGGTTATTTTCTGAATATTTTCTGGAGTTATTTCTCGTTTAACAAATTGGGTGGTAGCTGCCCGACTATCTTCAGGAATAGTTTTATTATATTTGCCTGTTAATAATCCTCCACCCAGAGGTGACCAAACAACAATTCCCATACCATGTTGGGATGTAGTCTCCATGACTTCTAATTCAATATATCGATCAAGCATATTATAGCGTGGTTGTTCTACAGAGGGTGGATGGTAACCATTGGTCTTTGCGATTCCTACAGCTCGTTCTAGTTGAGCTGCTGTCCAAACAGAGGTACCCCAATAGTGCACTAAACCCTGATCCACCAAATCTGACATTGCCTTTACAGTCTCTTCAAGGGGTGTTTCCCGATCAAACCGATGACAAAAATAAATATCAATATAATCAGTTTGTAATCGATCCAATGTTCCTTCAATTGATTCCATAATATGTTTCCGAGAAAGACCACGATCATTTGGTGAATTACTCATCGGCCAAAAGACTTTGCTACTGATAACGAGATCTTTGCGATTATAATCAATCAATATATTTCCTACAACTTCTTCTGCTTTACCTTTGGCATAAATATCTGCAATATCAATAAAGTTTACACCTAATTCAATAGCTTTTGAGATACAAGGTTTACTTTGGTCTTGTTCTAATGAACCTCCATATGTTAACCAAGCACCTAGACTAAGCTCAGAGATTTTTAACCCTGATTTTCCTAGCTTTCTATATTTCAATCAAAATCCTCCTGTATATTAAGTTAAAAACTTTGGATATAAACTGCCATATATTTTTGAGCAATGAGATTTGAAATTATTAATCATTTCTATTCCATGACTTGATTTGTCTGATAAATTTTATTTTGGATTTATTTTCGAACCCTATGAGAATTTCAAAAATTCATCTTTTCTAAAACAAAAAGGAATGGGAAGTAAATTGTCATAAACTCCAGCTTATATTGTTAACATTAAAAATTTGGTACAAAAATAAATTTTATTATCTATAAAAAGATAGTGAGTATTTACCATTAATTTTTTAAGGTTTTGCAGGACAAAAATCGGAGTATATCAGTTTTCATTATAAATGAAATCGACTTGTTATCATCATCTGATATTTACATTATGAAAGCTAGACACTGAATGGAATGTAAATTTGATATCAATCAGAGTTAAAATGCTTATTTTAGCTCTTACGGTAAATTATAGATATTAGGATTGATTTGAATGTCGTGGTTACATTTAGGAGAAATTATTCGGGCAAATGCAATTAAATATCCTGACAAACTAGCTATTAAGGATAGAAATCGCTCTTTAACAAATAGCGAATATGATATTAGAACTAACAAGCTTGCTAACGGACTACTTAAAATGGGTTTGAAAAAAGGAGATAAAATTGCTGTTTTATTGAATAATTGTATAGAATTCATGGAAATTTATGGAGCTGCAGCAAAAGCTGGATTTATAGTAGTACCTTTGAATTTTCGACTTCTCCCTGAAGATCTTTACTGGATTGTCCGTAATGCCGAAGCAAAGATGGTAATGGTTGAACAGACCTATTATGACATTACAATCGAAAGTTGGGATCTTATTGTTAATTATGGGCTTGATAAACTACATCATGTTTTAATTGGTGATATTAGTATTAAGGATAATTGGAGGTATTTTGAAGAAATTATCAGCCAAGGAGAGAACGATTATCCCTCAATTGAGGTAGATCCTGAAGATACTTGGATATTGCTTTATACAAGCGGAACAACTGGTAAGCCTAAAGGAGTTGTAAGATCGCACCAATCTTATATTTCTTTCTTTTTAATTAATGCTGCTGAGTTTTCTTTTTCTCCTCTAGACTATGGTCTTGTCCTTATGCCATTATCACATGTGAATTCAACTTTCTATGCATTTGTTTTTACTTACATTGGAGCTAGTGTTTATGTACATCTTGAGATTAGGTTTGATCCCGAAGAACTTCTTGGAATATTTGATCGTGAAAAAATCACATTTACCTCTATGATACCAACTCATTATAATCTAATTTTAGGACTCTCTGAAGAAATTAAATCAAAATATGACCTTAGTTCTATTCAAACATTATTAACTTCTTCTGCTCCAGCCACTATTGAAATGAAAAAAGGTGTGATGAATCTTTTCAAGGGTGTCCGACTCTTTGAGGCATATGGATCAACTGAAGCCGGTTTAGTTACAATTTTACGGCCAGAGGATCAATTTACCAAGGCTGGATCTATTGGTAAAGAATGTATTGGTTCGGATATTATTAGAATATTAGATCCAAATACACGTAAACCTGTAGCTAATGGTGAAATTGGAGAACTATTTTCTCGTAGTCCAATGCAATTTACAGATTATCATCAACTACCAGAAAAAACTGTTGAAAGTATGGATAATGGATTTTTTAGTGCTGGAGATATGGCCAAAATCGATAAAGATGGATTCTACTACTTAGTTGATCGTAAAGCAAATATGATTATAACAGGTGGTGAACATGTTTTTCCCTCTGAAGTCGAAAAGGTTATTACAACTCATCCAGCTGTGATTGAGAGTGCTGTTGTCGGACTTAAGGATTATAAATGGGGTGAAGCGGTAACTGCAATCTGTATTTTGACTGCAGATAGGGCACCTTCTGATGGTTTGGCAGAAGAAATCCGAAGCTATTGTAAAAATAATATGCCAGGTTTCAAGGTGCCTAAAAAGGTACTATTCATTAAATATGACGAAATGCCACGAACAGGTTCAGGAAAAATAATACATCGGCTATTGCGAGAAAGGTTTAATACTTAATCAAAATTAATAACTGAAACACAGAATATCTTTTTTCGTTGAGTTTTCAAGCAAAGTATTTAGATTAAGAGGAAGTTGTTACAAAATGAAAATTGAAGATGTAAAAAAAATATGTGTGCTCGGAGCTGGGCTTATGGGGAATGGAATTGCTCATGTATGTGCTCAAGCTGGATTTCAAGTCTCCATGCGAGATATTGAAGACCGTTTTGTAGACAACGGAATGGCTATGATTAATAAAAATCTATCACGTGAAGTAAAAAAAGGGAAAATAACTCAAGACCAAATGAATGAAATTCTAGGGAGGATTCACGGCACTACTGATATGAAGGAGGCACTTAACGGTGTTGATGTCATTATCGAAGCGATCATAGAAAATCGGGATTTGAAATGCAAAGTTTATAGCGAAATCGATCAGATTTGTGATCCTAATGTCATTTTTGCCTCAAATACTTCTTCAATTTCCATTACTGACATGGCTTCTGCAACAAAACGTCCAGATAAATTTATTGGTATGCACTTCTTTAATCCTGTTCCAATAATGCGTCTTGTAGAAATTATCAAGGGTTATGAAACTTCAGATGAAACTTATCGGCTCATTGATCAGCTATCTAAAAAATTAGGAAAGGAAACAGTTTTAGTAAATGAAGCTCCCGGATTTGCAGTCAATAGACTATTATTACCCTTCCTTTTAGAGGCAGTTTTCACTATACAAGAAGGTGTAGCTTCTGTGGAAGACCTTGACAAAGCTATTACTTTAGGACTTAACCATCCAATGGGTCCATTAACCCTTTTGGATTTCGTTGGGCTGGATACAACACTGTTCATTGCTGATTATATGCATTCCGAATTTCAGGATTCTAAATATCGGGCGCCTACATTATTAAGAAAAATGGTTCGAGCAAAGCATTTTGGACGAAAATCGGGTATTGGGTTCTATGATTATTCAAAAACTCCTCCAGAGCCCCGATTGTTTAGATAGAATAGCGATTCTTACTTCTTAAATTCAACAGATCAATAAATGATAGTTGATTTTAACAAATTTCAAATGAAAAAAACTAATTAGAGTTCTGATTAGTAATTTTTTTAATTCTTACTGACTTTGATCACAATAGAAGCTGCAGAATCACCTGCAGAACATCCTGCAAATAGGCCATTGCCTCCATTCTTCAATTTAAGTTCTTCGATTAGTTCAATTAAAAGGCGCATACCTGTAGGGGCTTGAGGATGGCCCCAGACAAGACTTGAACCATAATTATTTACAGATTCTATTGAAATATCCATTTTTTGACTGAAATAAATGTCGTTCACTGCAAATGGATTATGAAGCTTAAATGAGGTAATATCAGATATAGATAGGTGAGCTGATTCCAATGCTCTATTCGCAGCTGGAACAGGTGCTGTAGGCATGAATCCCTTCTCACTACGAGCTTGGCCAAAAGATAGAACTTGAATTTCAAAATCTTTGTCAAGACTTAATGTTTGAGCATTTTCCTGTGTAGTTAATATCATACCACAGTTTCCATCAGCGGGATGAGTTTGAGTACCAAATGTAACTGTACCATCTTTAATCACAGGGCTTAAATTTGCCAGACCTTCTGCAGAAGTTGTATAAACTCCTTCATCGCCCTCAAGAATTGCTGTTTTCTTTCCAATTTTAATCTCCATTGGTATATCCATGAACCTTCGAAGAAATTCTGCATTATTCTCTAAAGCTTTATTATATTGAGTATATCGTAATAATGTAGCCTCTTCTTGCATTTCTCTAGTGATAGCTTCTTCTTTAGCGACATTTTCAGCAGTTTGAATCATAGCATTTTTTGCATAAGGATCATAGTTGAAATTATCCCAAACCCAATTTTCAAAATCAGCTTTTCCACCAGGTGCATATGGATTAGGATATAAGAGATGAGGGCCGTTACTAGTTCGATCACAAGTCACAGCTAATATCGTATGATTTTTTACTTGGTTTGATTCAATTTCAGAAGCAGCTGTTGCCATTACCCGAGCTGAGGTTGCACATGCTTGGCTAATCATAGGTCCAGAAATATTTGGAGCCCCTATTAATCCACTAAGCCATGTTTGGCCATAAAAACCGTTTTTTTGTGGTATTGTTATCCCAAGATGAATTGCATCTAAACTGGAGGGCAAGATGTTACATTTTTGTAAAGCTCGTTTAGTTGTTTCTGCAGCCAAAGGAATAGAGTTTAAATGTGCCATACTACCTTGCCATCGTACAAAAGGACTACTCCAGTAACATCCAGAAGGAACATAAACATTATTAAATCTCAAAACAATCACAAACTCCTCTAATTATTCGTTACTCCTTTCTTTTGGTTTGGGAAGGACAGCTTCAATTAAATCTTGATCAAATTGATGAGCATCTGCTAAGAGTTGTCGATACTTTATAAAATCAATGACATCTTTTCCAGTCTCTTTTCTTTCGTTAAACGCTCTAAAACCAAGTAATGCCTCTGTGGTCATATTTACAGATAACCAATGACGATTAGCAAGTTTTGTTTGATCCCAGAAGAATTTCTTTTTCATTCGAATACCATCAATAGATTTCATCAAACACCCTGGGAAAAGGTTTGTGAATGACCATATAATTTCATCAATCGATTTATCTAATAGTGAAAAATCAGTAGTGCAACTTTTCATGAGTTCCCGAGCTTCTTTAAAAGCTTGACCAACAAGAAATTCCCCATAAATTATCTCTCCATCCAAAACATACTTTTCAGTGTGAACGGTAGGATTTCTGATAAATTCTTCACCTTTCTTTAGGACTGGGACAACTTTTGATATCATCCCTAATCGTTTCATTTTGTAAGCACTCCATAATTCACAGGAAATACAATTCCACATAGCATCTTCTATTGATAGCATCCATGGAAGAAAATCAGTTGACCCTCCATCTGGAGCAGAACCATGTCTAGGTCCAGCCTGTCCATAAACAGCTGTATCAGCAGAAATAGTTAAATCGGTAGCCATTCCGATTTCCTGTCCTCCTGCTACTCTTATACCTTGTGAACGGCAAATTACTGGTTTTTTACAGTTTAAAATAGCATCAACCATCCCATTAAAAAGATCCATATAAAAGCCGTATTCACTGGGCCTTCCAGCATAATATTCCGCATATTCCTTTGTATTTCCACCTGTGCAGAAAGCTCTATCTCCTGCTCCTGTGAATACTACACTCACAACACTTCGGTCCATAGAAGCTCTCGAAAAACCGGCAATTACTCCTTTAACCATTTGAGTAGTATATGAATTCAGTTGAGCTGGATTGTTAAGTATTATCCAAGCAGAATAGAGTCCCTCGACCACCTTCCCAGTTGTTGGGTCAATTAATGGACGAAGTTCATAAGTTGTACAAGGAGGTTCAGTTCCAAATAATTCATCTTTCCAAAGATCATGATTTTTCATAATTTTTATCCTTCTTTAAGCTGAATCACAATATATCCCACACAAATCACTCATGCATAAAAATTCTATGACTTTGATTCTACATCCTCAAGCCACCATCAACTTGTACCACTGATCCTGTCATATAATCGGAATCAGAACTCGCTAAAAAAAGAGCGACTTTGGCAATGTCTATCGGAAATCCAATTCTCATCTGTGGGATTTGAGCTATTGTTTCTTCCTTATAGACTAAAGGAGTATCTGCAGTCATAGCAGTTTCGATATATCCTGGCATAATACAATTTACATTCACTTTATAGCGAGCTAGTTCTCGTGCTGCAGTCTTTGATAAAGCAATAATTCCCCATTTCGAAGCTGCATACGCTGCTTGCCCTAGATTTCCATATTTTGCAGCAGTTGATGTAAAATTGATAATTTTGCCTCCAAAAGGTCTTTTGTTCATAAAATATGGAGCAATAGCTCGAATACAATTAAAAGTTCCAGTCAAATTGATATTAATAACCGAATTCCATATATCATCTGTCATTTTGTTTATTAAAGCACTTCTAGAAATTCCTGCGTTATTAACTAAGATATCTATCTGTTGGAATTTTTCTAGTGTAATGTTTATTAATTGTTGAACATTTTCTGCATCAGCTACATCACATGTTACAGCAAAAGCTTCCCCTCCGAATTCTTTTATTTCTGCTACAACAGCTTCAATATCTGAGAGTGTTCTTGCTGCTACTATAGTTTTAGCACCCTCTCGTGCATATTCCAGTGCAATTTCCCGACCAATCCCTTTTCCTCCTCCTGTAATAATCGCTACTTTTCCTTGAAGTTTTTTAAATCTAAATTTAGGCTCTATTTCTGTTGTAGTTATTTTAGTTATCTCTTTAGATTGGGTAGCCCTTATAACTCGATAAGTAACACGATCTTCCTCAATAACCTCTGGTTTTACTCTAACATCTTCTCCGATTTTAAGAGGTTCACCCTCTTGGTTAATCCATGCAACTAATCGCCCTCCTTCTTTTAAATCAATAACACATACCGTATAAGGTGCGAATCGTTCAAATCCTGCAGGTGGTACATGAACTTCTGAAAATGATAATATCTTTCCCTCACCTGAATAATCTATATAATTTATGTTTTCATCGGATAGACATTCTTTACAATTAGCTCTAGGAGGATAATAACGAATATCACATTGAGAACAATGAGTCCCTTCAAGTCTTCCTTCTCTTAATGCAGATAAAAAGCGGGAACCCATTTTAGATTGAGAAATGTAATCTCTGTAACCAAATTGCTTCAACTTGGAATTCACCTCGAAAAAATATGTACAACGCAATATTGGCCATGACCACCAACATTATGTGTTAAACCAATCTCTGCATTATCAACTTGGCATTTTCCTGCTTCTCCACGAAGTTGTTTAACGATTCCAACAACTTGTGAACATCCAGTGGCACCTACAGGATGGCCTTTAGCTTTCAAACCTCCATCAACATTTACAGGAATTTGACCACCTATATAAGCTTCATCTACGAATTCTCCCCCTTTACCTCTCTCTGTAAACCCTAAATCCTCATATGCCATAATCTCAGCAATAGTAAAGCAATCATGAACCTCTGCAACATCTATTTTCTTCGCAGATACCTTAGCTTGATCATATGCTTGTTTAGAGGCGTTTACTGCACTGGATAAAGTAGCTAATTCTGGTCGTGTCAATAATGAGAAGGGAGCAGTAGCTGCACCAAGACCTGTGACCCAAATTGGTGTATCAGATAATTGTTTAGCTTTTTCTTCATTTGCTATAATAAGTGCTGCAGAACCATCTGCATTGGCACAACAGTCAAATATATGAAGAGGTGAGGCAATAATTCTCGACTCTAATACTTGTTTTATTGAAATTTCTTTTTGAAACATTGCCAACGGGTTCATCGAACCATAATAATGATTTTTTACAGCAACAGCAGCAAGCTGCTCTGAAGTTGTTCCATACTTAGCCATGTGACTTTGAGCATACATCCCATAATAGCTAGCAAAAGTTGTTCCATAAGGAGCTTCCCATTGCACATCTCCTGTACGTCCCATAATTTTAAGAATTTCAGATGTTGGGTTTTCTAACATCTTTTGAACCCCGAGTACTAAAATTATATCATGCATATTCGATTTTATCAAGGCATATGCTGTACGGAGGGCAACAGCAGAACTACTACATGCAGCTTCAGTAAGCCAAACTGGTTGGGGATTTAAACCCAAATATTCCGTAACAGGTCCAGCAATACTTCGTTGTGTCATATAAACAGGACTTCCTCCAATAATTGTAGCTTCTATATCCTTGCGATTTATACCTGCATCAGTTAGTGCTTCCTTAAACGGTTCAAAAGCTAATTCTTGAACGGTAACGTCATCGCGTCTTCCAAACTTACTATGACCAATACCGATAATCCCAACTTGTGACATTATAGTTCATTCCAAATTCCTTGATGATTAATTTCAAGAATTACATAGAATTATTGTACGAACACCTTCACCACGACGCATAACATCAAATGCTTTGTTTATTTCTTTTAGTGGGTATTTTGCTGTTACAAGCGGTTCAACCACGAGGTTCTTATTTCTAACTAGTTCAATAATGCGTGGGTAATCTACTGTTCGACATCCCAGACTCCCTACTAGTTCCATTTCACGAAACATTACACGACCGATATCAAATCCATCCCATCGTTTCGGAGAATATCCAACAGCAACTAATCTACCACCTGTCTTTAAGCTGTTGAATGCTTGTGTAAAAGTTGCTGGGTTGCCAATTGCCTCAAATGCGATGTCTGCTCCTCCACCTGTTATTTTTCTAATGGCTCCAACTACAGCACGATCATCCAAGTCTTTTGCAGATATTGTTTCAACCGCACCTAATTTTTTTGCGATTTCAAGTTTTTCCGGTACAATATCTACAGCTATTGCTAAACCACCTGCGACACGGATATTTTGTACAATATTCAATCCAATCCCACCACATCCAATCACAACAACCCAATCTCCAGCTTTAACCTGTCCACGATTTTTTACTGCATGGTATGGAGTGGAAATAGCATCAGCGATAATACAACCTTCCTCTAAAGGGATTTCTTTCGGAAGATGAAAAATATCTTTTGCTGGAACCATTATCTGTTCTGCAAAACCACCATCAACATTACTTCCAAAGAAAATTTGATTTGAACAAATATTCTCACGCCCAGTTCGACAATAAAAGCAAGTTCCACAAGATATTACGGCAGGAATTAAAACATGATCTCCTTGTTTAAATGATGTAACATCATCACTTGTTTCTTTAACCACTCCTGACATTTCATGTCCGAGAATTAAAGGTGGAGATTTACCTGTTGGAACTCCATGGTCAAGAAACCCTAAATCGGTGTGACAGACACCACAAGCTGTGATGTCAACAATAACATGTCCTAGTATCCCATTGATATTTGGTGAACTATAATCTTCTATAATTCTTAATGGTTCTTTTATTTTTTCAAAAACAGCAGCTTTCATATCTATTCACAACTTCCTGTGACATTTATTTCTATAAATATTGTTATCGATTCTCCCAGTTGGGAGGACGTTTTTCAACAAAGGCTTTTAATCCTTCATTTGCATCAAATGTCTTCATTAGCTGATTAAGATAAAGATCTTCAACTTTATCTAATTTCTCATCAAAATTAAAATCCATATTTAATTTGGTAGCTGTTTTAGTGTATTGCAATACAACTCTACTTAATTTACTAAATCTTTCTAGGAATGCTGATACTTCTTTTTCAAATGATTCTAAGGGGAAAACATGATTTACAAGACCTATTCTATGTGCTTCTTCAGCATTTATAATTTCCCCTTGTAAAATAAGTTCATATGCCTTTTTTTCACCAAGGATCATAGGAAAAATAACTGCGGATACTGGTGGAAACACACCTACTTTTATTTCAGGATTTCCAAACTTAGCTCTATCAGAAGCTAATACAATGTCGCAAAACGCAGCTATTTCACAACCCCCACCTAAAGCAGCTCCTCCAACACATGCAACTGTAGGAATTTTAACTCGATTTAATCTTTTAAATATTCCATGAAAGACATTTAGCATTTTATTAGCTAAATCTCCCATATGTTCACCTACATCTACTCCTGCTGAAAATGATTTTCCTTGGTGAGTAATTACAATCACTTTGAGAGTAGTATCTGTTAAAAAATCATCTAGGGTCTTATTGATCTTTTCCATCATTGCAATATTTAAAATATTTAACGAACCGTTGTTAAAAATTATTTTCCCGATGTAATCCTTTTTTTCAACCAAAATTAAATCATTGCTCAATTTTTCATCACCATATCATTAGCTAAATTAACTGTTGAATAATTAGCATAATCAATGATTAACATTGACACCAAACTCTAGTTCTGACTCATTTAATTCTGAATGGACTTGAAAATAGAACGCTAGTGTCATGAAAAAGTTTAATTGAAATACTACAATTAAAATTTGAGTATAGTTTATATATAATTCTATCCTCAAATCCTTCGTTAACGACATTTATCGACTAAAAATTTCATATAAATAGCCATATTGAGTGGGCATAACACGGAATAATATTTCGCTTCGATAACCGTGCTAGAAATGTAGAAAATCAATAACCTTTAATCCTTAACATTAAAAAATCATGTTAAATGTGTATCTAAAGTAAATAAATGTTGAGTAATTATAATGAAATCAACGAATGAAACTACTGCACAACTAAGGGAATTTTTTGAAAATTGGCAAGTTTTAACTGATATCGAGGATAGATATGTATATTCATTCAAGAAAATATATTCTAGAGGGGCCATCTCTTTACCTGACATTGTCGTGAGGATTGATCAAGTAGGAAATTCTCTTAAATTCTCTGAGTGGGCCAAAAATCAAAATATTACCTTGATAAGTAGAAATGCAAGTAATATTAAAACTTGTAGTGAAAATAATAAAGTAAAAATCCTCATAGATGATGTCATTAAACCTGAAATTAATCTGAGATCAGAGGAACTAAGGATTCTTAGAGATTCTCTAATATATAAGATGAATAAGAATATACAGAGTACCTACAATAACATTTCTTTGGCTTTACAATTGATGTTGTCAGAATCAAATTTAACCAAATGTATGCAAAATGATATCTGTGGAGGATATTGCACTATTACTCCTTTTTACAAGGGAATTGAAACATGGTCTGCAAAAGGAAGGTTCCTCTTAATTAGAGGCTTGATTAAAGGAGATCTAGAGCTTTCCCAAAAAATAATTGACGTAATTTATGCCTGTAGTAAGTGTGGTAACTGTTTTAGCGAGTGTTTTGAACAAGTAGATCTTCACAAGGCAATTACTTGTATGAGGCAAATTATTGCTGAAAAACGATTAGCTCCAGAAGTGTTTCATACCATTGCAGAAAATATCAAAGCTACGGGAGATCCAGCAGGAACATCCTTTGAAAAACGTTTTGCCTGGTTGAAGAATGTCCCTAAGCGAAAATTGCCTGATAAACCTGAAATTCTCTATTGGACGGGATGTATGGTATCTTATCGTACCCCTCAAACAGCTCTAGCCTTTTATAATTTGTTAAAAAAATTGAAGGCTGATTTTACAAATTTAGAAAGGAATGAAGGATGTTGTGGTTATGTATTATTTTCTTCAGGATTATGGAAAGAAGCAGAAAAAGTGGCTCAAGATGTAGCCAAAATAATTAGAAAAATTGGTATTAAAACATTAATCACTCCATGCTCAGGATGCTATTATACATTCACAAAACTTTACCCAGAGATAGCGAACATACATCTTCCATGTGAAATTCTTCACTCATCCCAGTTTATTGAAGAAAAAATAAACCATAAACAATTTGATTTTAATCCAATAAACAATAAAATCACATACCACGATCCATGTTCACTTGGTAGGCACTGTGGTGTTTATGATTCACCCCGGAATATATTGAAATCGATCCCGAATCTCAAAATAATAGAAATGAGTCTCAATAAATCCCAGGCACGTTGTTGTGGAGGTGGAGGAGGATTATGGAATTATAATCATAATATCAGTCTAGATTCTGCTTCAACCAGACTAAATGAAGATTTTATACCATTGAACATCGACATATTAACAACAGCCTGTCCATTATGTCAAATGAATTTTAGAATCACTGCAAAAAGAAATGCTGTTCCACTTCAGGTTAATGATATTACAGAAATAATTGAATCTGCTTTGATAATGAGTCCTGAAAAATCCTAAGTCGCTGATAACAATTTCTGCATTAGATCTGAAAATTTTTGGGCAGCAGCTTTACGTTTTAAGAAGTTAATTGTTGTTGCATCAATAAATTGGAGTGCATTTGGTTCGCAATTCTTTACGCATATTGGATCTCCATCACAAAGATCACATTTCTTAATTTGTCCGTCTATGCCTAATATTACCCCACCAAAAGGACAATGGGTTACACATAGCTTACATCCAACACATAATTCATGATCAATAAGTATTGCTCCAGTCTTTTCGTCTCTATGTACCGCGTTCATCGGACAAACTATTTCACAAATTGGATCTTCGCACTGTTGACATACCATGGGTATATATAAGCCAGAGCTTTCCCATTTGATCACTTGTATTCTTGCATGTACGGGATTACACACTTTCTCATGATGAAGTGAACAAACTATTTCACATATACGACATCCAGAACACTTCTCAGGATTGACAAATAGAAATTTCTTCATACTAACTTCTCCAATTTATACCTTTATTTGTTGATTATTTTCTATTCCAAGCTTCCTAAGAGTTTCCTTGCTAGGAATACCATTGATATTCCATCCATGCAAGTGATAATATTCATCAAGCATTTTAGTAAATTTTTCTTTTTCGATCTTTTTCCCTTTAACTATTGGAAAACCTAACGGTGTTGGTTCTTTAAAGAAACGTTCTGGCAATTTATCATCTTTTCTAGTAAACCCTTCTCGATTATTAAACATTCGTTCAATTGTTACTATCCTTTCGCCAATTTCCATAAGCGAGGGTTTTGAAATCTTCAAACCAGTAGCTAGATCAATGAGCTTAGAAAATTCTTCGAATTTGGGTGCATGTACTGCACAAAAAACTGTTTGAAACTTACATGTTCCAATTGAATCAGTTACTGCATATAATAATTCTTGCCACCATACCATATGACTTTTTCCTTCATATGAGGTGTAATCTGAAGACATAGGTGCTCCATATATCTCTTCTAAGAGTTCCTCTGGGAGTCCATACAGATCAATTGCAGGTCTACTTCTTAAATGATCCGCACCTCGTGTTGATGTTGCTATTCCTAATGCTAAACTCGGTGTAGGACGTTCATCAGAATGCAAATTACTCATACCTTTAATTTGCATGGCATAATATTCTGATTGCTTTCCAATTTTTTCAATGGAATGTAAGAATCCATCAGCAAGCATATTTCCTAAAAAACCTTCTCTTCTGCTAATTCTCTTAATAAGTTCATAGATTACTTCTTCGTTTCCCCAGGACAGATCCAATCCATCAATCATCTTTTCAGATAAAATATTTTTTTCATAGAGTTCCATAATCCAGGCAATAATTCCCCCAATTTCCAAAGTATCAATACCATATTTGTTCACAAGATGATTAGCAATTAGAATAGTTTCCATCTTTTTACAGTCAACCATTGTTCCAAAGGCGCCAAGTGAAGTATATTCCGGTCCTTCTCCAAAAATAGGAGCATACGGTCCTTCTTTTAATATATATCGATGACGACAATGAACACTACATCCGTAACATCCTGACATCCCAATTGTATATTCATCCATCACTTCAGGTTCTAAATTTTCACCGTTTTCAAGTCGATTAAGCTGAAAGTTCCGTGTTCGTATCAATCCAGTGGTGTTGGTATTACTATAGATGATGAGTGTCCCCCATTTTGATTGTGCCCTAGCCCAGCGAGATCCTGTGATCATATTGTTCATATCTGAACAATAATCGAGTAGCTGATCAGGAAAAGTAAATTCTAAGTCCAATGTTCCACGAGTCGCTATTGCCTTCAAGTTTTTTGAACCCATAATACATCCCATTCCAGTACGACCAGCAGCATTCTTCATTCCTGTTCTTACGTTTGCATAACGAACAAGATTTTCTCCTGCTTCTCCAATAACCAAACTCTTAATTTGTTCATCATTATGATCTGATCGAATGAGGTTTTGAGTTTCAAAAGTATCCTTTCCCCATAGGTGAATAGCGTCTCGGATTTCTACTACTCCATTAGTTATCCAGATATAACTAGGATTTGTTGCTTTTCCAGTAATTATCAAATGGTCAAATCCAGCAAACCTTAATTCTGGAGCAAAGAATCCACCTATGTTTGAATCCCCTATAGCTCCAGTTAGAGGAGATTTTGCTGCGATATCGCATCTTCCAGCACCAAGTGCAGGAATTCCAGTTAACAATCCAGTACCAATGAGTAAAACATTATCAGGTCCTAATGCGTTAACTCCAGCAGGAAGGAGAGAATATAAATAATACATATTGATGCCTCTTCCTCCAAGGAATTGTTTTCGGAGCGATTTAGGGACAGATTTGATATTAATTGACTTTGAAGTTAAATCAATATGAGCAATCTTTCTATTCCAAACCATTATAAACGCCTCTAATGATTATTTTGCGAGCCCACGAATCTTAGGTTGGTCTGGTTTTGGCCAAGAGATCCGGTACTGGGTATTACACTGGGGACATTTAGCCAGTTCAGTATTTTGTTCAATTGGAAATCTTTTCAAACAATTTAAGCATCTAACTTCATTCATAACAACACCATCTAATTAACCACCACCAACAGGAAGTGTGAAGATCAAGACATCTCCATGACTAATTTTTTCATTAATTTCTCTGATACCTTTTCCATTTATCATTACTAAAATATCATTAGCAATTTTTCCTGTTTGTGGATTTACCACATTATTAAAGTCATTCCCATATTTTCTTGTTAAGATTTCTAAAATTTCTCCAAAGGTACAATCATCATTAATAGGTTCCATGATTTTTCGGGTTTTCGTGATTTCACTAAAGGTTGCATGAAAAATTATTTCTATTTTTCCAGAGGTCATGTTTTTCAATCTCATTCTTAAAATGTTAAATATGAATATTCCTATTCTTCAGTTTTTTTGTGCTTGAAACTCTTTCTGAGCGAATTATTATATTTTCTTTATAAGTGGTATCACAATGTATATCCTCATCAGCCACAATCTATATATATAGTAATACTAATTATAAAGCAATAAGATCTCGGAGGGCTAAATAATCACTAAAATCCCTGAAAAACAGTTGAAACCTATAAAAAATATGGTGAAAAACGTGAGCGAACCAGTAGAAGAGTTATATTCAGAGTTTATCGTTAAAGGGTTTGAAATGATCGATAGAGTAGTGAAACAGAGTGGCAATACTGGTCGTGTTTATCTACCGAAGAATTGGATTGATTCTAAGGTTAAAATTATCCGCGTATCAAAATTAAAAGAAAATTCTGATTGAATCAATGAATCAAAGAAAGACATCTTGAGATGGTTAATTATGGGTACGAATGATGTTATTAAGATTAGAAAAATGAAGGAATCAGATATCGATCCAATTATTCAAATGGATAAAAGAATCACAGGCGTTTTTAGGCCAACAATGTGGAAGTCTGAAATTAAGCATTATTTGAAGAATAATAGTATTAGCCTTGTCGCTGAAATTCAAGGGCAAGTAGTAGGATTTATGATCGGGACTGTGCACCCTTGGCTCTTTGGTATTGAGAATGGAGGTTGGATTGAAGTTTTAGGAGTGCATCCAGATCATACTGCAAAAGGAATTGGAAAACAACTTGGAAATAAACTTTTTACGGAATTTAAGTCCCAAAATGTCAAGATTGTTTATACCTGTGTCGAGTGGACTTCGAGTGATTTATTAGAATTCTTTAGAACATTAGAAATGACTAAAAGTAACTTTATTACCTTGATGAAAGAATTTTGATAGTTAATATCAAAGTGAAACTCTCAAAGAAGCGAAAAATAAAATTATGTTAAGAACCAATTTGTATGAAAGGTGTGTAGATTATGGTAACTGTACAGATGGAAGAAAAAGGAATTTTTGATCAATTTGAAAAGTGGTATACAGACCGTCATGAATATGCAAAAGCATGGAAAGAAAAGACTGGAGGTAAAGTAATGGGGTATTTCTGCACATATGTACCAGAAGAAATACTATATGCTGCAAATATACTTCCAGTTCGGATTTTAGGTAGTCATGAACCTCAAGATGTAACAGAACCTCATATTTTCGCTATGTTCTGTCCATTTTGTCGGGATTGCCTCGCTCAAGGATTAAAAGGTCGTTTTGAATACCTAGATGGCATTATGATCGCTCAAAGCTGTCTTCATATTAGACAAGCCTACACAAGCTGGGATCTTCATATTCCAACGGAATTTAGTTATTATTTACCCCATCCAATGCATGTTCAGAGTCCTCACGCTATTCCCTATCTCCGAGAGGAGTTAATTCAATTTAAAAAATCCGTTGAGGAATGGATAGGGAGGCCTATTACTGATGAGGATTTAAAACGTGGAATTGAACTAATGAATGAAAACCGCCGTTTGATGAAACAAGTTTATGAACTTAGAAAAACCCCTAAACCTCCTCTTAAAGGTTTAGAAGCCATGTATATGGTTGTATCAAGTCAAATGACTGATAAACATGAACATAATCGAGAATTGAAGTCGCTTCTTCAAAAACTCTCTGTACGTGATATTGGTCATCCTGGGGAAAGATTAATGATTATTGGGAGTGAAGATGATGATACAGAATTCTTAGCTATGGTTGAAAACCTGGGAGCTACATTTGTGACCGACGACCATTGTACTGGCACCCGTTACTTTTACGAGGAAATAAATTCATCTAAAGACTTGATGACTGCAATAGCGGAACGGTATGTAAAACGTGTACCCTGTCCAAGTAAGGATTGGCCAAAGCGTACTAGACTTGATCATATTCTACGGATGAGTAAAGAGTATGATGTACAAGGAGCAATACTGATTCAACAGAAGTTTTGTGATCCACACGAACTAGATACCCCTAAAATAAAGGAAGAATTAGAAAAAAATGGACTTACAACCTTATTTCTAGAATTTGATGTAACTGTTCCAATTGGCCAGTTTAAAACCCGTGTGGAGGCGTTTCTTGAAATAATGAGGGAAGAAGACTTGTTTTAGGAGGAAATAAGATGAGTACAGCAAAATATCCTACTGAAAAATTAAAAAGTTGGGGAAAAGCAAAAACACTTCGTGAGAATTATTATAAAGACTTCGCAGAAGCTCATGATAAAGGAGGAATTCGCTGGGCAGGCGGTGCATGGTCTTTCGACGCAATACCTTCTGGTTTAGGTGAGGACGTATGGTGTTTAACGGGTGAACCTTATGGAGCAACTGTAGCATTTAATAAAGATTTTGCGTTGGAATGTCAAGAAGCTATTGAAACAAAAGGTTTTGCTAGAGATCTTTGTTCTTACATGCGTAATTATTGGGGGTCAGTTATTCTTAATAAGTACGCTTGGCCGCAATTCTCCAAAGAATTTCCAAAACCTGATTTTATGTGGCAAGATCATATCTGTTGTTCACATGCAAAATGGTATCAAGTAGCAAGTGACCTTGAAGGAGGAATCCCAACCTTCAGTATCGATGTTTCAGTAGGACCTTATGAAAAATTGACTGAAAGTAGAATTAATTATATTGTAGGGCAAATGCATGATGGAATAAAATGGTTAGA
>JAEOUE010000126.1 GCA_016839515.1 Candidatus Hodarchaeum mangrovi | reverse complement strand
TAAAACTATAAGCCCACCAAGTCCAGCACCTAGAATACCAACCACGATATAAATAATACCCCAAACAAGGAGTTCTCCTTTAGGTTTTCCAGAAAGCTGTTTGTAGCCAAAAATAGCAACAATACCAAAGATAATCATTAGGGCTGCTGCCACTAGCCAACTATTTGCTCCACCTACAGCATCACCTACAAAATTCAAACCTAAATCGACTCCAAACTGATCTAGGGCTAGAATTGCTTCATCCAAGATATTATTTATAACAATAATAATACCAAGGACGATCATAAGTATACCACCAATGAGACCTAATATTCTTCCAATAAACTTTAAATCTGCCATTTTAATCACAAATTTTTCTTTAATTTTAGAAAAGTGAGTTCTAAAATATAAATTTATTCTACTACTTACAAGTTCTTAATCCTTTTGCCCATAAGAAAACCATTAAAAATTATTTAAGGATTAAAAGAAGTCATTATTGATATTCAATATTTACAAATTTAAGTCTAATCAATATGACATGTTCATTTGGATTTCTCCGCAATTAAATTCTTCGAAATCTTACAATGTGTTCTTCAGATATCATTCTAAAGCAATTGAACAATATAATCTTTAGTCTGAATAAATTTCTTTTGAGATCTCCATCCATATCTATAGTATTAGGCTTTTGGTCAAGTTAGTATATTTCTTTTTAATAGAACAGAGTTTTTCCAAATAATCTAATTTTTTATCACTAATCTGCTATTTTTAAAGTCATTTCTAATCCATTAGGTAGGAAAGGAAGCGTTACTGTCATAATTTTTGGATGTTGAATTAAATAAGAAGTGATTTCCTCACATACTTCTGGGTCATCTTTATGGATTTCTAAACAATCTAATACATTGTCAGAAAGTAAGATCCCACCAATACGGAGTTTGTCGATTGCAAGCTCCATAAACTCAGGGTAATCTGCCTTATCCGCATCTAGAAATATAATATCCACTGGTTCAGATATTTGGCTAAGTAAGGTTTTTGCATCTCCCAGAACAAGCTCAACATTCCCTTTTAGTCCAGCTTCAGACAAATATTTTGATGCTACTTCAATTTTTTCTGGTAATATATCATAAGAGATTACTGTTCCTCCATGGGATTGTACTGCAGCTGCCAACCAAGTTGTTGAGTACCCAAAACTGGTACCAATTTCAACAATTAATTTAGCCTTCATAACACGTGCTAAAAGATATAAGAACTTTCCTTCGTCTCTTGGGATAGCTAATGATCGTTTTTCTTTAGTATAAATTTCACCTATTTCTTCTCTTTCTATTTCCTGTTCTCTTAATACTTCTAATTGTCTTAATGTTTTTTCAACTTGTTCAGATAGCATAGGTAACATAAAAAATAACTTACTCAAAATTTTATTGAATGGATATTCGCAAGTATCAATTATATTCCTCAAGTGAACGAATATCATCTAGGAAAATGTAGAGCTACAAATGGATTTATTTCAGTTATAACCATAGACGGGCAAGTATTTGATTTTCTACCTTCTTTGGAGATTTAGGAAATGATTATAAATCTAATTCTATCTTCTTGTCTGAAGTGAACAATTTTTTCTATATATCTGGACATAAAAGTTCAAGAATTTTCCCCCTTCATGAAACATACCAAAATATCTATGGCGGTGGAGAATTTGACTTATTTATAAGTTAATTTTCTATGGATCTCTCATTGATATCAACTAGGGCTAAACAAAATCCGATTTTTTAGATATTTTTGATTATTTTCATCCTATCCCTAATTACAAAGAGAAAAAGTATGGAAAATAAATAAAAAATTATGGCTTAAAATTCATTGCCCATTGATCGTCACCTTCCCATTCATCAAAAATCTTGCCATAACCTTTTGCCTGGGAGATCTGTTTGACATAACGTAGGATTTTTTGTTGAATACAATAATCCCCTGAATCTAATATCCGAACAAGCATATTTATGAACTCTTGAGGGGTCCAAGGGAGTTCCGTGAGTGGAAATGACTCTAATTCCCAGTATAAATATTTTGAATATGGCTTAATTCGTCCATGTAATGCAAATAATACTGTTAACATATAAGAGATCGATTCTGCTGCATCCAATCGATATCCTATATCATTTCCATCTCTTAAGCATTTTATTGATCGATAAACGCTGTTTATGTAAGCATCTAAATTTGAAGAGGTAAATTCATATTCAAATTCTGAAGGTAGTAGGCCCTTTTCTTCAATAATCTGTAGGAGTTGACCTTCTGTTTTATCAATCATTGGAGTAATATGAGCAAAATTATATCTATCCCAGAAGAGAGAGGACCCCCATTCAGCATATCCTCTTAATTTTTTGAGTGTTGTGATTCCTAAGTCAATATATGGACTAAAATTGCTTAATTTTTCCTTATATTCGTCGTATACTTCCTCTTTAATTATAATCCAACAATCATAATCTGAATTTTCGGTTTCTTTACCTTTTCCTCGTGATCCTCCTAAGATAAGCCCAATGATATTAGAATCGGTTCTGGCAATGTCTCTTAATTGTGAAAAATCTTCTTCCATAGCCTTTATTGCTAAGGAATCTAGAATATTTGGAATTATAACCCCTTCCTTTAGCATAGTGCTTCTCTAATCACCTCTATACCGAGCTTCCCATTCTTCTCGCATTATAATTTGGGAAACATCAGTAAGATGATCCGTTGCTAAGATCCCATCTAAATGGTCAATTTCATGCTGAACCAGCTCCGCTAAATCTTCCACATATACGTGAGTTTGTTTTCCATTCTCAGTCATAAATTCCACCTGAATTTCTTTATGACGTAATATCTGAACAAAAAAAGCCACGTCAAAGCTGAAACAGCTATCCCATACTTGAAATTTGTCAGAACTTTTAAAGAGAATGACGGGATTAATCATCGCAAAATCATTATCAGGGAGATTAAAATAAATAACTCTTTTCTTATATCCAATTTGAGGAGCTGCTAATGCTCGGCCAATATTCTTGGTTTTTTGTAAATTACTTAATGTATCTCTTAAGTCAAGGATTATTTGTTCCAATTCATCATCATATTTAGTGATTTCTTTAGAGATTTCACGTAATTGGGGATTACCGAGTAGAAGAACAGGCTTTATTGGCATTTTGATCCTTCATTTTAAAAATTATTGCTTAATTTATATGTGATTTAAAATTTAGAAAAATTTTTTCATTTTTTATAAGCATTCAAGTTTCTCTCATATTCATCGATTAGTCATACTGTATATCCTTATAAAAATCCTAATAGGAATAGTACTAGTGGAAAATCACGACCAACTTTAATTATAGAAAGGAAATTATCATTGGTACACAGAAGAATAATAGAAATTAGGAATTTTGCTAATTTTTTGGGTAAAATAAATCAAGTTTAATCTTCGAAATAATCTATTGACACTTCATGGGGGATTTGGGGACTGAAAATATGAGATTTCACCTAAAATGACAAATTTATTGATTAAGTTATTGTCAGACATTGATGATTCCAGATTGCCCCTGTAACATGATTAAGTCCATTTTCCGTGTAATTAAAGGTTTAGTATACCTATTATTAGATCCTTTTTCGAGTTTTTATGGCCCATATATGCATTAAACCATTGCCATTCTAGTTAATTATATGAATTGGTCTAAGGGAGCTAGAATTGATCGATTTAAGGGACTTAAACATGAAAAAATCATTCCTTCCGCACTTAAATATTCTAACACTCATTGTTACGCACTTTTTCTGGGGTTACGTTAATATTTTATATGCAATTAATATCCAACCCTTTATTATAGCACTTATTGGCACTGATTCAGAAGCTGCTAGTATTTTAGGACTAATATTATCCATAGGAACTCTTTCTGCTGTAATTCCTTTATTTTTCGGGTATTTAGGAGACTGGTATGGACGGAAGAAACTCATCTTAGCTGGCCAATTATTTAATGTCATTGGAATGCTTGGAATTGGGTTTTTTTCTAGTAATATTTACTATAGTGTCGTTTGGATTATTATTTTCAATATTGGTGTAGGATTCTATGATCCCCCTCTTCAAGGACTCATCTATGAATCATCACGTGCAGTCAACCGAGGGAGAGTTTATTCTGTTATCTATAACGCTGCTTCGATTGGAGGTATTTTGGGTGCATTATTTATCCAACTTCTAGGTGATGAGGTAATGCTTGGTCTTTTTCAATCTGGAAGTCTTATCTTATTTTTCACTTTATTGTTTAACTTTATCTTCTTGAAAGATCTTCACCCTAATTTTAAAAAAGCACGGATTCCAATTAAACAATTTCTAACTGACCCATTTACTGGTACAACTGCACTAGCTTTCATTATTGACACATTTGCTTGGGGACTATCACTTTCGATTCTTAATGGAGTCTTAATTCTTGTTTTTGATGTAGATTCTAGTTTTTTAGGAGAAATTACTTTAATTCAATCCTTATTACTTGTTATTCTTCAATTTCCAGCAGGATATCTAGTTGATAAGATTGGAAGAACCTTTGGCCTTCTCATGGGAGAATTTGTCGGGATCTGTTGGATTTCGATCTTATTTTACACTTTTACTTTCCCATCAAGCTTTGCCTTGGACTTAGTAGTCATTGCTAGTGGTGTTTTAGGAGTAAGTATTGCATTTTGGAGACCAGCTGTTACTCTTAGTTTTATTGAAGTGGACAAATCTGCAGTCGCCACTAATTTTGGAATTCTAACTTTTATTCAACGAATGGGATGGGTTCCAACTGCAGCGATTGGAGGTTTCTTATTTTCCTTACTTAATTTCCAAATTTTACTACTGATTACATTCTTTGGAACCCTTATTGTTGTATATCTTTTTTTAAGATTAGAAAAAATTGGTAAAACACGATTGGAAATTTCTTTCCCTTAATGGGAATAATTATTTAATTGCTTATTAAATTCCTTTTTTAATGTTGAAAATGCTAGATCGATTAATATCAGCTATTGATAGCTTACAGATAAAGAGTGATGATTATCTTGAAGCACGATATCATACTCGTGATACAACCTCTATTCAAATAGAAAATGGAGTTGTCAAAAATGTTAGTAGCGGAATCACAGAAGGATTATCACTACGAGCCTTAATTAATGGAAGTTGGGGATCAATGACATTAGAGGGATTTACACCTGCTGAAATAAAACAAGGTTTTTTGAAGTGTATAGAGCTTGCAAAAAACTCCCATTCTTTTAAGAAACGATTTATATCACTTGCAGAAATTCCCATTAATGAAGACATTGTTAAACCTAGCATCCGAATTCCCACAAATGAAATCTCAATTACTGATAAAATCGATGTATGTCTAGAAGCAGAGAAAAGTCTTAGAACACATAATGAGTTTATGGTTCAAGCATCAGCAGATTATTTTGATACAGTAGACCAAAAATTCATTCTTACAAGTGAAGGGACAAAATTAGAACTTCATGATCAAAAAACAACTCTGCTACTTTCAGGAGTAGCGAAAAAGAATGGTATTTTATCCCCAGCAGCTTCTCGTATGGCTGGAACAAAAGGATTTGAAATTTTTGAGAAAGATTCATCCCATATACTTTCTGAAGAAGTTGGGAGTCGCGCGGTTCGCCTTACTGAAGCTTCGTTTGCTCCCTCGGGTTATTATACCGTGATCCTTGGACCACAACTCACACGTCTTCTGGCTCATGAAGCATTTGGACATACCAATGAAGCTGATTTGGTGTCTGGTGGTTCTGTTTTACAAGGTAAAATAAATAAAAAGATTTGCAATGATAAAATTTCAATTCTTGATGATGCGATTTATCCAGGTTCATTTGGCTGGCTTCCTGGCTATGACGATGAAGGTACACCAGCTCAAAAAACAGTTATGGTAGATAAAGGTATATTAATTACTCATTTACATAATCGTGAGAGTGCAGCAGAATATTCAACCATCCCAACTGGAAATGCTAGAGCTTTTATGCATAATAACGATCCTATAATAAGAATGACTAATTCAGTTATTTTAGGGGGTGATTCATCTTTAGAGGAAATGATAGCAGAAACTGCAAATGGATTCTTATTAGAAGGAAGACGGATGGGACAAGCAGACTATTCTGGAGAATTTATGTTTGGTGTTCAACAAGGCCGTGAAATTCTAAAAGGAGAGTTAACTGATAAATATTATCGTGCTGTGACTATTTCGGGGATTGCATTAGATGTTCTTAGTAAAACTCGACTTTTAAGTAAACAAATCGAACGGGGGTTTGCAGGATTTTGTGGAAAAGGCCAAACAGCTTTTACTGGAGGAGGAGGCCCATTTATGCTTACTGAGCTTAATGTTGGAGGAAAAAATTGATGTTTTTTACAGATTACCCTGGTTTAGCTGAGAAACTTATCAATCGAATTAGTAATCAAGGATTAGAAGCTGAGGTTTACTTTACAGCAGCAAAAAGGTTACACGTTTCGATTGAACAGAACTCAATTAAATCAGAAAGAGAAGAAATAACCCAAGGTTTTACTTTTCGTGTCGTTAAGGGAAAACAAAAAGGATTGACTTACTCCAACTCAACTAATATCAATACATTGATGAAAACTGGAGATATAGCTGTTAAAATTGCTAACAAAAGTCCTGAAGATCCGAATTGGTCAGGGTTTACTTTATCCCAATCAAGTTCCCCTGTTCAAGGAATATATGATAAAGAAATCGCTCATCTTTCTTCAGAAACGATTTTAGAATCTATAAATATGGTCATCCTACCCATAACGATATTTGGGGAAAAAAATAATATAGAAATTTCTACTCGCGGGCAATTTTCTCTTACAACTGAACTTTCAGGAATTATTAATACAAATGGAGTTAATTGTCAGGAAAAAAGTAGCCGTGTGACACTTAATTTAGGAGCAAACTGTCGTAGAGGTGAGGAAGTAAGTGGTGGGATTTGGGATGTTCTCACCTCACGGAGATTTAACATTATAGATAAATTTGATGATTTTAGTCAGGATTTAGCCCAAAAAACCATATTAAATCTAGGAGCACAAAAAATACCAGAAATGAAAGGAGAAATTCTCTTAGAACCTAATGTAATTGCTATGTTATGTAGACGTGGCCTTATTTCAGCACTTTCTGCTGAAAATATCCACAATAAACGTTCTCCTTTTGTTGACCGTATTGGAGACTATGTATTTAATTCGAATCTTACTCTTGTTGATGATGGAAGATTATCTAATGGTTTATACTCAAGTACGTTTGACGCAGAGGGGGTTCCTAGACAAAAAACGATTTTAGCAAATAAAGGCTATCTGAAAGGGTATTTATTTGACAATTACTACTCAAATATCTTCGATACCACGAATACTGGTAACTCTGCCCGTTCTGGGTATACCTCTCGTCCATATATAACAGGGACAAATTTTTTTCTCGAAGTTGATGGAAAATTATCTTTAGAAGAAAGCATACAAGATATTAAAGAAGGTGCTATAATAGGTGATTTTTCAGGGAATGTAAATATGGAAAATGGCGAATTTAGTGGTGTCTGTAAAAATTCATTTGCCATTGAGAATGGGGAATTTAAATTCCCACTTAAAGATACCACTATTGCAGGAAATTTTTATCAAGTCCTTTCCGATGCATTCTTTTTAAAAGAACCCAAAGATACTTATTATGGCGTACGAACACCTGCGTGCTATTTTTCCTATAATCTTAAGAAGTAAGAAAATAATTTTAGAATTTTCTGTGGATTTTAATCTTTGTACCTAGAATAATATCGTGGTTTTCCTTAAAGATAGGTTCTAACCATTCATCAATGTAGATTTATTATTTAGCAAATAGTTTTATGCTCATTCTATTTGTTAGATTTCTATGGGGCAATTTAAAGAAAAAGTAGCTGAACACTTTTATTTATACATATTCACTTCAAAAAAAGAGATTGAAAATCCAAAAGGTTTTAAGGATCGCTATGAACCAATATTTAAGATTAAAGAGAATGAAGCTTTAAAGCTTCTCCTAGATAAAATTTGGACCAAATTATACAATAATTTAATTAAATTTGATGATCCAGATCATCTAAAAAAACACATTGAGCTAATAGCGAAGTTTGATGTCGACAAGATTAAAAAAGACCCTTTTTTGTTTATTTTTTTCACTTTAAAGGGCATCCAATCCGAAAAGACTTTTCGAGAGTATTATGAACCCATCATTCGCTTTAATAGCAAAGAAATCGTTAAGTATATGGAAAAAGATCTCTGGCAGATCCTCTATGACCTAAGTCGACAAGCCAAAGATAGAGATGATATGATAAAGCATTTGTCTCCTTTGATAAATCTTGATATCAATCGTGCATTAGAAATGATTAAATCGGTTAACCCAGAGAAACATGAATTATTACTGATGATGAAGTGAGTACTGTAGCTAGTAATCCTTTTTGGTGAACGATTTGGCTCAAGTATTAGGCATTATCTTCGATCTTGATGGTGTACTCTTTGATTCAGAACCCCTATGGGATGAAAGTATAACTGCAACGTTCAACCATTTCTATAACATCATTCCCTCATTGGATATTGCTCAGACCATTAGAGTACGTTCAAACCCTACAATTCTTGCAGCTCTAATTGAAAAATACTATCCACAGTATGGTTCCCTGCAAAAAGAGGTAGAACGGGCCAATGCTTATTTAGAAGAGCATTTTATCACATATATGACTTCTCGAATTAAATTTTTCCCTGAAACTCAGAACGTTTTAGAAAAGTTGCATGAATTGGGTATCTCTTTAAGTGTTGCCTCAAATGCACCAAAAAAGGTAGTATCAGAAATAGTTACTAAAAATCAATTTTTAAGAACTCATGTTCATCCTATTTTTACGATTGATGATGTCACTAATGGAAAACCTAATCCAGAAATGTTATTCAAAGCTATGAGAATCCTTAGAATCGAACCAAAAAATATGTTATTTGTTGGTGACTCTTTAAGTACAGATGGAGAGGCCAGTAGAGCTGCAGGTATTCCATTTGTACTGCTTGATAGAAATAACTTCACAAAAGGAAAGGCCATTGATTATTTTTACATAAAATCATTAACTGAAATACTAGATTTGATTAGCTCTCAGATTCTGGAAGAAACTGCCACGGGATTCCAAAACGGGTAGTCAAAATACTTCGTGCACCTTTTTCAAAAAGGTTAATATCATGAACTTCACCTGAAGCGATAATAGAACTAAAATTTTTGTCAAATGAATAAGAAAAATTATCTAACGAACTACGAAGGTATGAATCCCCCTTGGGGGTTAAAATAAGGGTTAAAAAGTTGGAATTATATTCGAGCATGATTTTATATTGATTTTTCATAGCCACTTCAATAATGGGAGATGGTGATTTGATAGATTCAAGCATTAATTGAGTAATAGCCACAATTGCTCCAGCAAAAAGAATTGCATCAATTTTATGGATATCTTCTTTAAAATCATAGGTAAATAATGGAATTCCATTTAAATCAGTAACCATTATTTTATCTGCACGTTGTCTTTTGAATAAACTTGGATAATTGAATCCATGGAATGAAAAATAATAGAATAATAAACCAATTAGGTTAAAAGCTCGAATTAGTGTTCTAATAAAAATATTCGGAGGAATCGAATAGAAAAGCAAAATAATGGTGAAAATCCAAGGAATAAAGAAAATAATCAGATTCCCTATTATTAATAATTTTAGTTGTCTCTCTTGAGTAATCCATACATCCTTATACCCATTCCAGAAGCTTATGGTTACGACCATGCCCATAATACCATTCAAGGTTAACATCAACATTTCAAGGGTGTAATCTGTCGCTATTCGGTACATATTTAGCTGATCTGACCAAATTGGTATTAAATTACTGATAACGATTAGAGTACTAATGACTGTGGCTACTATCGTGACTAAAAATTGGTCACGTGTTAATATTGAATCATACTCAAACTTCTCAGAAAACAGAAAGAAAATGTATGTGATAAAGAGTGTAGAAAGAAGGTAAACTTTACTAAATCCAATAAAAAGACCCCTATCATTCTGAGGAGCAAAAATACTAAAAAATATTGCAAAGTCTCTAAAAAGGAGAAATGTAAAGATCAATAAGAGGAATATTAACGTTTTAGGATATCTTTGTCTAACTAAAGCTTTAGAAATACGATAAATAAAAAATATCTCAAATATTATTTCAATAAAAATTATGATAAGGCTAATAAATACTTCATTTGCCAGATAGACCATTTTCTCAGACTCTATAGCTATTCTATTCGTATATACTATCTAAATGGATTTATGTTATTCAATTGACTCAATTTATTTTTAACTTAAATCAGTTAAAGTTTGAGATATACTTATCCAAACAGATCTTTAAAAATTTAAAATGGATAATTATAAGTTTTTACTTCCTGAAAATAACCCTTTTGGTAGATAATTATGTTACAAAAAGAAGAAGTATCACCTGAGGCAGGATTAATGACCTTTCCTGGATTTCCTGTTGTATTAGTTTGTGTGGACAAAAATATCATAACTATTGCAGCAGTAAGTTTCTTTTCCTTTGTTAAGCCTATGGTAATGATTGGTATAGTACCTTCAAGATATTCCTTTGAATTAATCAAAAAAACTCAAGATTTTTCCCTCAATCTTCCTACTACTGAACTTCTTCCTGCAATAAAGTACTGTGGATCTCACTCAGGACGAGATTGTGATAAATTTGCTGAAACAGGATTAACACCGGTTCCTGGAAAAAAAATAACCTCTGTTTTCATTGAAGAATGCCCAGTTAGTCTTGAATGTAAAGTAATTAATGAAATTAACCAAGGAGGAACTCATATCTGGTTTATCGGAGAAATTGTTACTAGTTATGTCCGAAAAGATTATTCTCGACAGCAGGCAATTCTCTACTGGCCAAGGGAATATAGGACAGTTGGTAATATTTTAAAATGAAAAAAATTAATTTTTCCTTTTTCTCTTGGTTCTCCTAGTATAGAGTTTCTTGCTCAATATCAATGTTAAAAGTGCTACTTGTAATGGTATTAGCGAAAAATTAGAGGATTTTTGACTTATAGTTTTAGAGGTACTTTGAGTCAGAGGATCACTGATTCCATTTAATAAAATCATTCTTCCATATGGTTCAAGTAAGAGATTAATAGATTTATTCTCATCTACTATATATGTGGTGTTATTATTAAGGAGATCTACTAATACATCACCTACTTGGATCTCATGAAAGGTTGATAAATTTAGTAAATAAGCTAAACGATTTTTATTCCTATTAAAAATACCCACTGTTGCACTTTGGGACGTAGAGGATAATTCACGTCCAAACGATAAAACTCCTTCAACTTGATCTTCTATAGAAAAAAATGAACCTCGTTGAAAAACCTTATAGTTCTTCCTTATTTGAATTAGATCCTTGTAATTCTTTAGCATTGTTTGATTTTCTGATCCCCATGGAAAAGGTCGTCTGCTATCAGGATCCCTTACACCAGGTAATCCAATTTCATCGCCATAGTAAATAACTGGAACTCCTGGAACAAAGAATTGTAATGCTGCAGCTAACAAAACACGATCGTTTATTTCTTCTAATTCTGTAAGTATTCGAGCAGTATCATGATTTCCTAGATTTGTCCAGAGAGAGTGATAAGCTTCTGGGGGATAAAAATCTTGGAATGATACTAGTTTATTGATATAAGTGTTATCTGTATACCCTACATTAGTTCCTCGGATCCAAATTATTGTATTATCTCTGAACAGCATATTTTGCACTCCATCATTCATGGTTCCAGTAAGCCAAGTGTTTGCTCTATCCCAAACTTCACCAATAATAATATTATCAGATTTATCTACCTTGACACGATCTCGAATCAGTTTATTGACGACTCTGGAACCTGTACCATCGTCATAATCGGGATTAACATCAAGCCTAAATCCATCAACACCATGATTAGCCCAAAATGTGAACAAAGAATTAGCTCCAGTAATTAATTCAGTAGCAATATTCATTGTCTGATCATATTTCAAAGTAGGAATATTGTAGAAACCCCACCAAGCATCATAGTCATGATTACGGGTATAAAAGCGGAACCAATTGTTAAAGAGAGAAGTTACACCTTCATATGCTCCTTTTACGTATGGGTAAGGATCAGGAACTTGAAAAGCAGTTGGAAGAAGAAGATCTCCCACGTCCATGTTTTCAAATCGCTGAAAGTATATTGATTGAGCAGATACATGATTAATCACAACATCATAGATGATTTTTATCCCATTGAATTCGAGAGTTGACTCCAGTTCATCAAAAATTTCCAAAGAGGCTGTGATATTATTTCTTACAATTCCATTCTCACGAGCAGCAATCGACCCATACTAGGGATCTACTGATTTATAATTATCTACAGAATAACCATGATTGTCAGGTGATTCCGTAAAAGGATTTAACCATATAAAACCAATACCAAGGTCCTTAAGGTAATCAATTTTATTAAACACACCCTTAAGATCTCCACCAAAAAAATCGTTACCTCCAGTTGGTAATTCTGTCCAATCTCGTTTAATAGCAAACACTCGTTGTGCATCCTCTGAAGTAAAGGATCCATCTCCATTGCTATCCCACTCAAACCATGTGATATCTCCACTTGAGCCATCTCCTATAGCATCATTACTTAAATCTCCATTGAAAAATCGATCGAGAAAAATTTGGTACCCCACTGTTTGTTTATGCCAGTCTGGAGTAGTGAATCCTGGATCGTAGAATACTATACCAAAATCTCGTCCAGAATTATAGGAAGCATACATTTTGCCTACTCCACCATCTAATCCCTCATCATCGGAATAATAGTCAGTTTCGGTGCCATCAGTTAGAAAAAAGGAATAAAAGTAATCACTCGGTTGTAGAGGAGATAAAATCGTACCTTCCCAAAAATCATATTCTAATGTTGAAGCAATTTTTGTCATCTCACGAAATCCTTCGACTCCAGCTTCACCATCTCAATAGCGGATCTGGACTCGTGTAAGATCATTTATTGCTGAACGAATCCTTAATATGACATTTTGCCCTACCCTCACCGCCCCACTTTTATTCCACCCATCTGTTGTAGCCCAACCTGGACTTCGATAATATCCTTCACGAGTGTTATGATAAATTAAATCCCATTCTATATTATTATCGAAATTATAAGTTGGTTGAATTATCTTAGAAATTGAATCCTCCACTATATAATTATTCTTAAGGGTAGAATTACTAGAATTTAATGAAATAATTAAAAGAAGAATTATTAATCCACAGAGAGCAGGTTTTACAGCCATGCTATTGATCACCATTATTTTCTTACCAGAACCAATGTATTAAGTTTGATAAACACAGTTTTTTTTATTCTTTATCAAGTATTTTTAGTAGAACTTTTAAGACTAAATTAAAAGAACATAATTGGTTGCAAGTTATAGTGGGGTCATGAATATAACATATTATGTTGTTGTGATTGACCCATTCCATGCAACCACACATTTTTTTTTTCCTAATTCCTTCTTCGATAACCAATTTCTTTTTTCAACTTATTGTCGGAGAATTTCTCTGGATAGTTTTATGAAATCCGGGACTTAATGTGAGCATGAGGGTGACACATTGGTTTCAAATGAATATCTTTTCAAAATTTGTGCTATTGGATCACCCTCTTCACCAAAGACTTCTTTAATTAGAAGATATGCTGAGAATAAATTTGACAAGAATTATCTTCCAACTTTAGGAGTAGATATAACTACAAAGAAAATTACAATTGAAAATAATAATATTAAATTGATTCTTGTAGATACTGCTGGCCAGGAATTTTTCGGAAAGTTACGTCCAAGTTACTATCGAGGAGCTTCTGCTTGCATGATCTTTTTTTTAATAGAAGATAAACAAAGCATTGCAGCAATTCCGAATTGGATAATGGAATTTCGGAAACATGTACCCTCCAAAGATATTCCTATCCTGCTGTTGGGAATAAAAAATTATCCTCAAAAAACCCAGAAAGTAACCAAATTATCTGATAAAAACACAGTTCGCCCACAGAAGGGGAAATTGAGTCCTATTCTTCATTTTATTTTACGAAAAAGATCAAATTTCAGATTAAAAAAGAAAAAAAACCATAAGCCAGAGACAAAAGTTTTGGAAAAGAGCAGTGTTTCGTCAAAGGAAGGATATCATTATGCATATCTACATAATATGGATTATTGTGAGATTGATTTTGAAGATCCTTCTTCTTCCCAAGGACTGGAGAACTGTTTTATTCGACTTACTAATAAATTTCTACAATCACATCGCTAAAAGATCCAAGATTTCAAGATTTGTTTGGATGATCTACTCCCAAGGTAAATTAAGTCCTGAGATGAGGAAGTTAATTTCGCCATACTAGTATTTTGTTCCACGATACTAGCTATAACTTCCTCAGAAGAGGCAAAAAATTCTTCTGACTCAGTAACAAAATTCTTGAATGTTTCTTGGATCGTATCTACTGAATTATTAAACTTTTTTACTATTCCATTCACAGTTGTGTTTATAATCTATGAATTCTGTTTTGTTCCTTCTGCTAACCATCGAGTATTATCAACGACGACTAGAAATTCCTTAAACGTTAATGAATCAATCATAACATTTATTAACATTTATCAATTAAATTTCGAATTGTTTTTTATGCAACATCTTAAGATCCATGCTATCCTTGTTTGACTTGCCTCAATTTTCATTCTATCAGGTTGTACCGATATTTTTGGACAGCATGGGAATTTTCCCACCTTTTATGGATGGGAAATGACTAAAATCCCAAAAATTCCACCCTCTACTGATCTTTTCATAAAATATCTTATAATCAAGCAACTTCTTTTCCAGCAGTATATGAAGGATTACTTGAACTCTCAACTAATAGTTCTGCTGTGAATTATAACAAATTTGATATAGCATACTAAGAATGGGAGCAACTACGGTACCAATTAAGCACATTCCTAGTTAATATAACTGATTCTACTCATTTTTATATTGATTTGAGGATTTAATAGTAGAATCATAGTTTTATTGACATAGCCAAAATTGTGAGATCTAATTTTATTATAGACTTGATGAGAGATTGATTTCACTACCTAACTAGATACTTTTTAAGTCACAAAAACTATATTTCGTTAATGAGTAAAGGTCCTCATTCTCGGAGGAAATTACAGTTCCTGTCTGTAAAAAGTGTCATAATTATGTCATGAAATTAGATGAGCGAAATCCATGTCCACATTGTGGAAATAAAGAAGCCCTGACCAAAAAAAATATTGAAGTTAAACCAGTTATTCCAGTCGATCTACAGCATGATTTTTCAAAAGGCATAAATCCTCAGGATGCCCCCTTTGATAAAAACGCTGAATTTTTTGACTCTAATTTTCCCCAAATCCCTGATTTCTTTGGTTACCTCAGTGAATTAGGAATCAAACCGAAGAAAGTATCTCAGAACTTGCCTTTAGAACCCTTATTTCCCCCTCTTGAAGGTGTTTCACTTGATCCTGCTTCACTTAAAGTCTATTTTCAATTAAGCATTGAATTTCAGATTATCCTAGATAAAGCACCAAATTATCAAGAAGGAGCTTTAAGGTGGAATATGATTCTCCCTGATCGTCTACAGGAATACGGATTAACAGAGGACGCTTGGAATAAAATCAGCAGTTTAGGGGATTCTGACCCCCTAATCCAACAACGGCTCTCTCTTCTAATGAAGCGAGTTTTTGGATAATTCCTTTTAAATTAGGAAATAATTTTATGAGATAACAAAATAATAGAAGTATATACCTTTTTTTATAATTGTTGTTCATTCAATGGCTGAAAGCTCTGATATAAATGTATATTATTATGGTTTATGTGAAGCTACTCATCCAGTTCTAAAAAAGGGGATCACTTGCCCTAATTGTGGACGTAAATACTGCTTGGATTCAATTAATGCATCAATAGATGCTGGACTTGACCAGTGCTCTTTTTGTAAAACTAGTTTTTCCTATTTTCCAGATATAAATTTGGATTCTTCAACTGCACGGTTTTGTCCAACCTGTGGAAGGAAAAATATTCATAAAGGAAAATTCTGTTCCAATTGCGGAAATAGCTTAACACAAGAAAATGTCTCTCCACCATCTTACTCTCCTACTCCTTCCACACAAACTAGCCCTAGTAGGGAAATTCGACCTCTGTATAGAACACCAACTCCTTATCAAACAATCTATCCAATTTCGGAAAAAAACCGATTGGTTACTCTTCTCCTTTGCTTCTTCTTAGGATTTTTTGGTGTTCATCGATTTTATCTGGGAAAAGTTTTTCAGGATTAATTTATCTCGTAACATTTGGCTTTTTTGGTCTAGGTTGGCTAATTGATTTATTACAGATTCTATTTGGTAGTATGCGAGATCATATGGGGTATTTTGTAAAAAAATGGTAAAGTGAATTGATCATGGTTAAAGTACTGGTTGTTAAAACAAAAAGTCGCATTGATGGTATGAAAAAAATTTTTCAATATTATACAGATACTTTTCGTACTTTTCAGAATAAAACTATAATTATAAAACCCAATTTTAATACAGCTGATCCACCTCCAGCATCAACCGATATAACTATTATTAGAGAATTAATTTCTCATCTAATATCGGTGGGAGCAAAAAAAGTGATAGTAATGGAAAGATCAGGTCCGGCAAATACCCATCAAACAATGGTAATTAAAGGATTGTATACATTACAAGAAGAATTAGGGAATTTCGATATTATTGACCTTTCACAACCTCAAACTCATTGGATTCCTTATAATTCTGACGATTTGCATTGGAAAAAAGGTTTTCTTTACCCTAAATTATTAGAAACAGCGGATGCCATTATTACTCTTCCATGTCTTAAAACCCATCAATTTGGGGGACATTTCACTCTCTCCTTGAAGATTTCTGTAGGTTTAGTGCCGCGAGATGGTTATAATTATATGAGTGAACTTCATTCATCTCCTCATATCCGGAAAATGATCGCAGAAATCAATCAAATTTATAATCCTTCTCTAATAATTTTAGATGGAGTTGATGCGTTTGTGACTGGAGGTCCAGCTAAAGGATCGCTTAAGAATGCACAAGTAATGTTAGCAAGTACTGATAGAATAGCCATCGATTCTATTGGAGTAGCTATTCTCAGAGAATTAGGAACAACTCCCGAGGTATCTAAAGGATCTATTCTCGATCAAGAACAAATCGCTCGAGCTATTGAATTATCTTTAGGTATTAAGAGCTTAGAGAAAATAGATTTAGTGGGTTATGATAAGTACAGCCAGAATTATGTAGAAAAAATCAAAAAAATGTTAAATTAGTTAGAATATTATTTAACTATCAAAAAGCTCATCTAATTCTTCAATCGCATTTTTAAGAGAATATTTTCGAAACGTTTCAGGCCCCTGCTCAGTTTGACATACTACTATCTTTTCTGTGATGTTTTCAAGCTGTTTTTCCTGTATATCTTGACAATTAGCATTATGAGAAGAAGTAGGTGGGTTTTTCATACATATATCTCACTTAAACGTCATAAGCTTCAAATTAATCACTCCTAATTGAACGAGCTATATAAATTTTTCTTCTTTCAGATGGAAAATAATTCTCTAGAATTTTGTCGGAGATATTTTATTTTTTAAAAAATTTAACAATTTTAATTAAGATGGATTATCTAAAAATTTTTATGGAAAACCTTCTAATCTTTATGAATAGTAACAAATTGGCTATTCTCTCCTTTATATGCAATACTATAACATTAAATGCATATAAAATTAGTCACATGACTTAAGGTCTGGTTAGTGAAAAAAAGGCTGTTAAATCATGTATTAAAAACTAAATTAATGAATTATTGTTTTGATAACTCAGCTGTAGATTTATAACTTAATCAATGCCTAATTTGATCATAAGACAGAATGGTGGGTTAACTAGTCGGTCTTAATTAGTCGTATATAACCCACTAGGAAATATGGCTATAAAGCTTCCCCTTACGACTCATTCTGTCCAACTCCACTTCTTTCACCCTTTGGGAAGGAGAACCTTTTTCTTAAATATCCTTAAGAATGTAAATTTTTTTTTATCAGATTTTTTACCTTTCAATTATACACTTAATTTTTTGATATAGCTATAGAAATTGCAATAAAGTCAAATTTAAAGACCAATTCACTAATTGGGTTTAATTTAATAAAACATCCATTTTTACCAATCGTAGGATATGGATCAGCTTATTTTTGCTCTTTTTCCCTAAGTTTTGGTTTTCTAAGTCCATTAACAAGATGATAAAAAGCTAGAATAGGATGCTTATAACTCATCTTCGGCCCAGAATGTCGCATTACCTCTCGGATTCTTTCCCTCATTTCAGGTTTATAGCAATGGACTGGACATTTATTGCATGTTGTTTTATTTACTCCATATGGACATTTATCTAAACGAATGTTGGCATAAATCTTTAATTCAATACATTCTTCACACAAATTATCCTTTGTATTGTGTTTATCATTACAATAAATCTGGATCATAATGTCTATTGTTTTTCGTTCACGGACCATTCGTTTATTTTCTTGGATTAATGACATGGCAACATTACTCCATAAAACTGAAAATCCAAGCTTTAGAACGAGATATTTAATAATTCGGAAATTTTTTCATATATATATGCGAAAGAAAGATCTTCAAATTTATTCTCCTTTCTTTGAGGATGAATTTCCGTCAAATACACAACTTCTTTTAGTTTAAAGGAAGGAGGTTAGAAATAATAAGTGTACTAGATACTGATGTTCACGATTTTATACTTAATGAGAAAATTTAGAAGTTATTGGTACACTTTTACTTTAAATTGTTGCAATAGAATGGTTATGTATTTTAAAAGACATCTCTGGCTTAAGGATGGATTTTTAGAATTGGAAATATACCTTTTTTCTACATGAATCTATTAATCTTCCTCATTTTAAAGGAGAATCTAAATTACTTTACTTAGACAGATTAAATGAAGTTAGAATAAAAATGATATAAAAATTAAACGTGATCCCTGATTTTGATAAGCTTTTTATTTCTGAAAATGATAGTTATTCAATAAAGTGGATTCTTCTTTATCTTATTGAGTATGACTCTACTCATTGGTCAAATTTCTTTATTAACTCACTTAAATCAGCTCTCATGAAAATTAATCTTTTTACCATAAATGGGGGTAGATCAATCCCGAGCCAGTTCCAAAGAGAATTATTTCTTCACTCTTATCTAGAAATTTATTTTCTAATAGATAATCTAATGATGCATAAGTAGCTGCTGCTTCTGGAGCTTGTAGAATTCCTTCATCTTTTGCTAGGATATTCATTGCTCTTATTATCTCTGCATCAGTAACTTTAACCACAGTTCCTCCCGAGTCATAGATTGCTCTTAAGATCAAATAATCACCGAATGCCTTTGGAACACGTAAACCTGGTGCAAGAGTAGAAGCGTTATCAAATTCTTCAGCTTTTGTCTGATTTTTTTGAAAAGCCTTCCAAATAGGAGCACATCCTTCAGTTTGAACTGAAACCATCCGAGGTCGTTTTGATCCTATCAATCCTAATCCTTCCATCTCATTAAAGGCTTTCCACATCCCCACAATTCCAGTTCCTCCTCCTGTAGGATAAATTATGACATCTGGGACTTCCCAATTATTTTGTTCTACAATCTCAAACGCCATTGTTTTCTTCCCCTCTACACGATATGGTTCTTTTAATGTTGAAACATCAAACCAATTTAATTCTATGCTTTTTTCATGAACTAGAGTAGCAGCAGTATTGATTAAACCATCTACTAAAGTAATATTTCCTCCAAACATACGTACCTCAGCTATTAACATTTCAGGGGTGTCAGAGGGCATAAAAATATGTGCCTCTGCGCCAACACATGCGCAATAAGCAGCTAGTGCTGCACCTGCATTTCCTGCAGTCGGGATAACAAATTTGGTTATCCCAAGCTCTTTTGCTTTAGAAACAGCAGCACATAAGCCTCTACTTTTAAAAGTCCCTGTTGGGTTTAATCCTTCATCCTTTAAAAAGAGTTTTTTCAGACTTTTGGCTGATCTTCTCAATTTAAGGAGTGGGGTCCATCCTTCACCCAATGTATACTGGTATTTAGGATTTATAACGGGCATTATTTCGCTAAATCGCCAAATGTTAAAACTTCTATTTTCGAGATTTAAAATATTCTCCTTCGCCTTTTCAAGCTCATATTCAGCAAAAAGGATTTTGCCACATCGTGGGCAAGTAGTATAAATTTTTTGAGATTCGTATTTAGATTTGCAAGCAGTACAACGTAAATTAGAAAGAAGAGATTTATTTAAAGGTCTTTTCATCACATTATCCCTTGTAATTCTCATAAGCTTTTTGAAGTAAGGGCAATGAATCATATAGTTCAATTGACCCATTGTTAGGAGCAAAGAATTTTATACTTGTATTTAAAGGCCAAGTTTATATTTTCGCTTTGATTTGAGAATCAAATTTAGAAGTGGAGGAAATCGCTCTTTCAAGCACCCAAAAGACAATTTTTAGTATTAAAACCTTAAATATCTTTTTTCGTGGTTGAATTTCTTGGTAAACCATGTTAAGTTAACACCTAGGTTCTATTAGAAGGACTATACCTCCAAAGTTGTTTCCATGAAACCCCCTCGGTCATAACTAACGCAAAAATCAACAATAAACTTGTTAACAAATCAGCCATTGCAGTTAAAAGAAACCCTGATTCAACTCCTTTAGTAAATGCTGTAAATAGAACTACAAGCGTATATCCAAAGCGAATTATTGCAGAACTCATTCCAATAAATGCGAATTTAACTGGTGTATAATATGCAGCATATAATAACATATATCCAACTGCAATTAGAAACAATGCACTCGTTTGAGCAAAAAGCATATTTTCAGGTTTAGATACTGAGAAATTTATTGAATCAAGAATATTTATCATTATATCAGGAATAAATAAGAGACTGATGCCTAAAATTAGGTCATAAATTCCTCCAATGAGAAATGAGATTTTTAGAAATCGATCTGTTGTTAATTTTTTCAACTAAAACACCATTTTTTTTGGGGGGGACTCCTTAAAAAGTATACTTGATTAGGATTTAGGCATTAATCCAATTCCTTTTGAAGTATATTGAAAAATCCCTTATATGAACAAACATTGACCATGTTTATTTCTGAAGTGGTACAGGCTTTTTTTCTATCCCTTGTACCAGTTATTCTTATGGAACTAGGAGATAAAACACAATTAACAGCTTTTGCGTTAAGTTTAAGATTTAGAAGCCCGATAAGAGTTTTTCTTGGAATTATCATAGGTTTAACTGGTGTTACACTCCTTGCGATTATTCTCGGATTGATAATTAAGAATACAATAGATTTAACTCTCTTAAAACCTATAATTGGATTTTTATTCATATCGGGAGGATTTGTGTTTCTTTTTATGGAGATTCGAAGAACAAATGAATCTCAATTACAGATTTGCCCAGTTTCTCTAGATAAATGTACAGAACCAAGAGAGAATTGTCCTGAAATGGATAGATGTGATCACTTCCTTGATATGACTGTTAGAAAAGGAGCTTTCTTAAAATCAAGTATGTTAATTTTCCTTGCTGAATTAGGCGATAAAACTATGCTCATGGGGATGGGACTCTCCACTCAGCTTAATCCAATTGGTGTATTTTTTGGAGCATTGTCTGCTTTAATCATAGTAAATGGAATTGGGGTTTTTGCTGGTGATTCCATTGCTAAAATTATACCACGGAGAGGTCTTACCATTCTTAGCGGATTTTTATTTATTTTGATAGGAATTTTCTTATTATTCCTCTAAAAGAAGTTCTTAATCTATATCCTCAGATATTATTGAGATATTACATGATATTTTCTAAATAGTTTACTTCTCTATTTTTAATCTAGGTTTTCATGCTGTGGTGATAGAAATATGAATACTTATTATTACCTTGAGAGAAAGAATGGGAAGAATAAACTCCAAATTCTTCCTCTAGGTACCTATACAGGTAATACATTTTATCCTACAATGAGTATTGATGTCTTTAAAATATTAATCGAAGAAGTTATGTTTCAAATTCATGATTCCTCTGGAAATAACTATACCTTGGAATCCTTTCAGGATAAAATTGGGCATTCTTTCTCCTCAAATCCCCCTCTTATGACATTGAATGTTTCATGAAACATTTTATGTATTTAGTTCATCACTTTCTATGTACTCTCTTAACACACACTTTTTACAGATAGGGGACTCTATTTGCAATAAATTACAATAAAATTTTGGATAATCGTTTCCTAGTCCAAAGCGTGTTAAATATATGCATTTAATATTGAAGTTTTCTTCTTTAAAATCATTACATAATCCACTTTCACCAAACTGAAAATAAGGGCAGGCAGAGGGACACTCATTTAACCAGATCTTATATTTAAGACAAAATGATTCATTCAAACAAGAAATTAATAAAATACATGATTTTAGACTCATTTAGGAAAACCTTTCAAATGTTGATTAAATGAATATAATACTTTTTGATGCTCTTTTTAAAGAATAATTCATAACAATCTAGGAATTGATTGAGAATTTTTAAAAATATTGGATACGATTGATTTTCCATAAAATATCGGATATGAAAATGATGACCATGCCTCAGCCTCACATTAAACTTGAAACTGTGGATGAAATCTGTTTTTTAAGTGGAAATCCTGATCGTGTTCCCCTTATAGCTAGTTTTTTAGAAAAATCTCAGAAACTTATAGAACATAGGGGATTAATAAGTTATAGGGGAGTCTCTCCAAGAACTAAAACTCCTATTACAATTTTAACGACAGGTATGGGGTGTCCAAGTACTGCAATAGTATTAGAAGAAGCTTATCGCGCAGGAGCTAAAATCTTCATTCGAATTGGTTCTACTGGATCTTTAAAGAGTGGTAAGGATATGGGTATTGGAACTATCTTCATTCCACATGCTGCGATCCGTGATGAAGGAACTTCAATACGATTTATACCCCTTTCATACCCTGCTACAGCTAATCCTTTATTGTATCAGAGTCTTCTTGAAGCTGCTAAAGTTCTCCAACTCTCTCCCAAGAAGGGAATTGTTTTGTCAACAGATATTTATTACTCTAATGATCCACTTGATTATAAAAAGTGGGCTAATTTCGGTGCTATCTGTGTAGAAATGGAGTCTTCCATTCTCTTCACTTTTCCTGCCACAAAATCAATTGATATTCTTACTGGATCTATCTTAACTTCTGACGGAAATCTCCCTGACAATACAAATATTTATGCTGGGGATAAAAATACTAATATAAAAAAATTTAATGAGGGGCTCAATTCTGCGATTAAATGTGCCATTGAATCTGTTGATCTTCTAAAAGAAAAGAAAATTCTGTAATTTTTGCTTTTAATCACTCATTTTCTCTAAGGAAAAGCCTGTTTCTCTGATTCCATTATGAACAAAAGCGAACCAAGGATACTTCCTCATCATTTTTATCATTCTATGGCGTACAATATGAAGGCTATAATATCCAAGTGAACTTTTGAAAGGAATTGGTTTTCGACTAAGGAAAGATAATAAATGATCAGTTCTACGCCATACAGTTTTTCTAAGATTGACTTTTAATAATTGAGTATATTTTTTTACATTAATCTGCCTTTTATCATTTAAACTTTCAGCTAATACCCATCCTGACATCCAAGCTGGCTCTATCCCAGCTCCTGAAATCGCATGAGCCAGTCCTAAGGTATCACCAACTCCAATAAATTCAATCCCATTTTGTTTTTGATTTACTGGATATTTGAGCTTGTTAACCAACATTGGCAATATCCAGCATTTTGGCTTAGCTTGAGGTGTATCGATATAATAACCATATTTTTCTTTTATAATATTAAAGAGCTCATAATATTTTTTCCAAACATACTCACGAGGAGCTAAAGCACCTACACCAATGTTCACATGATTGCCTTTACCAATAAAAATCCATCCATAACCCATTTTTTTGGAATCAAGAATAATCAGGTTTGTGTTTGGGAATTTTCCTTCTTCAATTATTCCATCATATCGAATCGTAAATGCAAACTCGGAAGGATGCCATTTTCGTCGGAAAATTTTTTGCGAAAATCCACTATATCCTGTTGCTACAATTGTTTGTGGCGTAAATAGATGATTATCTCTAACAGATACCTGTTTAAAATTAATTTTAACACCTTCTTCTTTCTCTATCCGATTGATTAATTTTTCTTGGAGATCATGACGCGAAATTATTCTAAATATTCCTTCATCTTCCATACATCGTCCATTCCACATACCAACCCGAAATCGTTCAGTAAAATGATCTGATCCCTCCAAAAAAACGCTTAGAACATTTCGTAAATAATAATCAAACTCAAGGCTTATCGCTCCTCCACAAGGTTTATTCCATATCTTTGACTCATAAACTGTAACATTGATCCCCTTTTTTGACAGATAATATGCAGATGCTAACCCCGCAACATTCCCCCCTATTATTGTAATCTCTTGAGGCAAGAATCATCCCACTAAAGAGGAGAAAAAAAGGGTTAATTCCATTCAATATATATATTTTGGATATTCTTATTAAAGGGTTCTGAATTTAGCCAAATTCAGTTAAAAATCCATTTAAGACATTTGGAGAACCTTTAATATGGTTAATGAACAAAATAACGATTTCGTGGTTACCCCTTGGGAAGTTCATGGAAAAATTGACTATAACCGTCTTATGGAAAAATTTGGAACAAGTCCTATCACTGAAGACCTTCTAGAACGAATCCGTCGACATGCTGGTGATTTACACTTTATGCTTCGTCGAGGGATTTTCTTTACACATCGCGATATGGATTGGATTCTAGATGAATTTGAAAAGGGAAATAAATTCCATTTATATACAGGTCGAGGGCCTTCAGATCATACTCATTTAGGACATCTTGTTCCTTGGGTTTTTACAAAATGGCTTCAAGATAAATTCGATGCCAAATTAATATTCCAATTGACTGATGATGAGAAGTTTTTGTTTAAAGAGGAATTAGAACTTTCTGATACTTATTCCTATGCACTTGATAACGCTCTTGATGTTATTGCCCTAGGTTTCGATCCTAATAAAACAGAAATTTATATTGATACCGATAACGCAAAAACTTTCTATAAACTTGCTTTACCTATTGCTAAAAAAATAACTTTTTCAACTGTTAAAGCTTCCTTCGGCTTTGACAATTCCATGAATATTGGTAGTATTTTTTATACAAGCATTCAGGCAGTTCCTGCTATTTTAGAAAGTGTTAAACAAGGTAAAAATATCCCATGTCTTATTCCACATGCCATAGATCAAGATCCTCATTTTCGTGTTGCTAGAGATGTTTTACCAAAACTTGGATTTTATAAACCTGGTAATATTCAATGTCAATTTATTCCTGGTCTAAGTGGTCCAGAAAGCAAGATGTCAGCTAGCGACCCGACAGAAACGATTTTTGTTACCGATACACCTAAATCAGTTAAGAATAAAATAATAAAATATGCTTTTTCAGGTGGCCAAGCAACTATAAAAGAACATCGAGAACTTGGAGGAAATCCTGACATAGATGTCAGCTTTCAATGGTTAAAACTACTTTTTGAACCTGATGATCAAAAATTAAAGAAAATTGAAGAAGATTATCGAACAGGAGATTTATTAACAGGAGATTTAAAGAATATTCTTATAGAAAAGGCCAATGAATTTTTAATACATCACCGTAAAGAACGAGAAAAGGCAAAAGATAAGTTAGATAGATTTCTTGTTAAAGATTGACTTGGTTATTATAATTTAGATCCAGAATGTCTCTATCATCAACTGATTAATAGGTGAAATCTAATTTCTTCCCTAATAACTCATCAATAGCTCATAACTAACAGCTACAAATTCTATTGCATTAATATAATCGAATTAATTCTATTTATGGGTAAATTTTTTCCAATTCGATTGAAATAATAATGTCTTAAGTCTTGCTCATGTATTTCTAGGAGATCTTGATGATCAGTTTCTCTATGTTCACAAATCTGCATCTTTATAACTTGTGAAGTAATATTTTAATTTGTAGACTGTTTCTGAAAATTTCATCTGTAGGACAGTTTGATTTCTAAAGGTACAACAAGTCAATGAAATTTTTAAATCCCATACATTACTATATTTTTTGTGCTTAAATATGATATATCTTGGATGTGCGGGGTGGAGTTATCAACATTGGCGGGGCACGTTCTATCCTAAAGGCACCAGAAATGAACTCGAATATTATACTCAATATTCCCAATTTAATGAAATTAACACTTCATATTACCGTATTCCAAAGGATACTCAATCACGATTATGGTACTGGCAAACTCCAAAAGATTTTATCTTCTCTGCAAAACTGGTTAAGGATATTACACATCCTTATTCTCCTAGATTTCAAAAAGTTGAAAATATAATTGAAAAATTTTTTCTTAATATGGAACAACTTGAAGAAAAACTCCAAATTATAATTGCTCAATTTCCTAAATTTTTCCATTACTCAGAGTCTAATTTTGACTTTTTTCGTCAAGTGCTAGGTAAGTGTAGATCTTTGTTTACAAATAAAATAGCTGTTGAGTTTCGCAATACATCATGGATAAGAGATACTGTGTTAAAATACTTGCAAAATAAATCAATACAATTAGTTGATACTCCTCATTTAAAAATTCAATCTGATGCTTTCATTGATGATTCTTTCTATTATATTCGGCTTTTAGGGGATAGATCTCTGATTCCTGATGAAATGCTAGGAAAAAAGTTCTTAGATAAATCAATAGAGTTACAACAATGGTCGAAAAAAATTAGTGAGTTAAATGCACATTATGAAACCATTTTTGTTGTTATTAATAACCGTTTTTCAGGTTATGCGATAAACGATGCGATAATACTTTACAATCGGTTTAAGAAAGAGAATCTTGCTGTGAAAGGATTTCAAGATCGTACAAAATATTTGAAACCAAAACCCTTTCAGATACAAATGTCTCTGAATGATTTCTTCTAGCTTTTCATAATAATTTTGGGGAGCTTTTAAGGCTTCTTTCTTTAACTATTTTGATTTTCCATTTGGAATGAGGCTGGATGACACTCTTAATTACGGGTGCGACAGGTCTTGTCGGTAAAACTTTGATTTATTACTTATTAAAAGAAACGGAATATAAAAATAGCCCAAAAGCTATTCGGATTTTACTCCGAAAGAAAAATTATTCTCCTGATCGCCAAGTTTTTATTGAATGGTGCATTAATATTGGAATAGATGTGTTTTTTGGCGATTTAAATTGCAATGAATCTGTTTATGCCTTTACATGTGTAAAAGATCCAGAAAATACTACTTTAATCCATTCAGGTGCAATTTTTAATTTCTGGCAACCATATAAACTGCTTTATGATGTCAATGTACTTGGAACTGAACGGATATTAAATGGATTTCACCAGAATAATCTTCACAAGCTAATATTTATTTCCTCTGCAGCAGTCTATGGTAATTTATCTGGTTCAAGTAGCCAAGGGATTACGGAAAATCAGCCCTTAGATTTAACTATGAAACCTACCTATGAACTTACAAAAGCTCTTGCTGAAGACCGTATTTGGCAATATTTTCACGCAAATCCCAATCGAAACATCACGGTACTTCGTCCTTCAGGCATTATTGGAGGTTCAGGAACTACTATAGATTTATTTGCCCGAATGATATTTAAATCTTATATACCTCTTCCTCGAGGGGGTAAAGACAAGTTAAGTCTAGTAGATGTGAAAGATGTTGCTCACGCAATTTATCTCTGTATATTGAATGAGAAATCGAATGGAGAAGTTTTTAATTTAGTTAGTTTCACCCCAACTGTTCGTGATTTTGTAATTGAATTATCTAAAACATTAAATAGGAAAATATATATTGTAACGGTACCATTATTTTTCTTTAAGCCCATGTTTTATCTTACTCGTATTATTAGAAGAGTTAAGCATGCAAAAGAACAATCACTTCTTCTTCCAGTACTTTTTGATAAGCTCGGTCAGGATATTTGGATAGATGATCACAAGCTGAAAATGATAGGATTTGAGTCAAAAATTAATTTAGAAGAATCAATGCAACAATTAAACGAATTTTTAGAAAACAATCCATGGTATTCAAAACAAAAATTTAAGTCTGTTATCTAATTTCTAGATATTTTTTTCGAAATTCTTTAATTTAACAAAGCAATGAACGCAAGTATAAATTAGATATTTTTTAGAAATAAAGCCTTTTCGAACTCCATTGTTTTTATTACAGAAAAAGCATATTGGATAATTCTTATATCGTGAGAAAAAAATTCCTCGTTCAGCAGCTATCGGACATTTTGTTATACTATCATAATTCGTAAGTACGCCTATTCCTTGACATTCATAACGTCCCTTACAATTAAGAACGAATAAACTACACTGCTTATTTGTAAGCGGGCATTTCGCTTTCAGTTTAGCACTCACATAGAATTATGGTGATTAAACTATATAATATCCCAATTATTTCTACATTTTCTCTTACATTTTTAAGTAATCAATTTTTCGTTTAAAACCTCTGAGATTATATAGTTATTACGATAACAAATATGAAGAAAATGACCTCCTTAATTCGTGCTTTTCATCAGTTTTTGAACCGATTTTATATATTCAAGTCGGAACAATTTCTTAGTGACTGGCATGATGGTTTAATTTCCTTATATCTAGTTCGTACGATGGATGGAATATGTTTATACTCACACCATTTCCAAATTGGGCCGATTTCTCAAATTGAAACTCAACTTGTAGGAATGGGATTTACAGCGTTAACAAGAATGATGAGAGAAATTGTGGACTCAAACGCACGAATTAATACTATAGATTTAAAAGAAAAAATGGTTTTAATTGAGGATCGTGAGAATCTTCTTTCTGTATTAATTGTAAATAAAGAAATCCCTGTATTTAGAAAGAAATTAATTGAATTAACTACCTCATTTGAAAAAATGTTTGAGATACAACTTCAAATTAGTGAAACTAACTTTGTTTGTCCAGATGATTTTGCATTAACATCTAATCTTGTTTCAATGATATTTTCCAGTGAAAATTCAAGAGTACTTGATCTAGTACCTATAATTTTTGACTCTATCCGTAAAAATAATATTAAAGACCTTTTATCATCTTCTGAGGTACGGAAAAAACGGGATCATGACGAAAATAAAGTCTATTTCGACCAAAATGATTCTGTAACATCTCTTCCCACTATGAAAAATAACTCCTCTTAATTCAAGTAAAAATCAATAAATTATATTAAGAATTTATTTGATTGGTTCGGAAATTTTCGTTGGTTGGTTAACTGAGTTGAATGTTAAGAAAATTCCTAGGATAGACCCCTCTGGTAAAAGAATGATAAAATTCATCAATAATATTTGTGAAAACATTGGTCCTCGCATTGGTGGAACAAAAGAAGAAAAAGATGCTGGAGATTTAATATATAAGGAAATGAGTCTGATTTGTGATTCTGTTGAGCAAGAAGAATTTACTTGTCATCCCCAAGGATTCTTAGACTTTATTTGGATAATTGTAGCATTATATTTTGGAGGGATAATTACTTATATCTTCCTTCACCCTTTAATTTCTAGTTTTTTATTTATTTTAGGATTAGGTATCTACTTTGTCCAACAATTGTTACTCTGGGAGGTTGTTGATTTCCTCTACCCTAAAAAAACCTCTTATCATATAATAGGAAAGATTAAGCCTAGTATGGAAGTAAAGAAACTTATTTTAATATCAGGGCATCATGATTCAGCATATGAATTTCCTCTCCTGAGTAAATTAGGAGAAAAGTCTAAATTTCTTATTTTTGGATTAGTATTCATAACCGTCCTTAATATTCTACTTGGAGTTCTCAAAACAATTTTACTGTTTAATAAGTTGACTAATTTGTTTTTAATCGATTTAATACAATATTTTTCATTTGTCCCTGGAATCATACTAATTCTTATTCTTGGGATGTTTTTACGATCAAATCGTGGAGTTCTTGGTGCAAATGACAATCTTAGTGCTGTTTCTGCGGTTTTAGAAGTTGGAAAATATCTTGTTAATAATTTACCTGAAAATGTTGAAGTTTGGCTAATTAGTTTTGCAGGTGAGGAACATATGCGCGGATCTAAAAGATTTGTTTCTCTTCACAAAGAAGAATTAATAGAACGTAATGCATTTCTTTTTAATCTTGAATGTTTAAGTGCAGAAACCTTTCTACTTGCAACTAGAGAAACGATGTTCCTAGCAAAACACTCATTACCCTTAATCCAGATAATTGAAAAAGCTGCTATAAAATTGGAACTATCTGTAACGGTAAAACCATTAACGTTCGCAGGTTCAGATGCTGCCAACTTTTCAAGAAAAGGAATACACGCAACAACTCTATTTGGTCTTTCAACCAATGGGGTTCCTATGGATTGGCATACCCTCCAAGATACCCCAGAAAGGTTAAATGGAGCTAGTATTGCTTGTGCTGCAGAATTGGTACTCCAAGTAATTTATGATTTAGATGAATTGGCTAAATAACTAGAACTATCTAATTTTCCCCTCATTACAGGATTAAACCTTTTCTAAGGACATTAAACTTGGAATATTAGCCTTTTCAATAATAGCTCCTACAGGACATGATTTAATGACCATATCCATTATTTTTTCTAATTTTTCTTGGGTTTCGATGGATTTTACGCGTATTATTGACTTTAAGCTTAAAATTGTCCCCATTGGGTCTGGTTTCTCTGCTTCTACGATTACTTCAAGATCATCGATAGATATTCGTTTTCTTTCAGCAATCAATTTGAATAAAGTAACCGTACAGCTAGAGTAAGCCATGACAACAAGTTCTAGAGGAGAAGTTCCTTGATTTTCTCCACCTTGTTCAGGAGGAAGATCAGTTCTTACCTGATGGGTTCTCCCGTCATCAGTTAGAGTTGACAATCCACTAATAAGTCTGCTTTTTGACCTTAACATCATGAATCAACATTATTATATACTCAAAGAAAATAATTGAGTCATTCTCAAAGATATTTTCATATGATAATCGTTGGATTCTAAAAAAAATACTGCAATAAAGGAAATTAAATCTCAGCTAGCAAATACTAAGGTTAATAATATAGCAGTATATTTCCAATTCAATTACTTTTATTTATTTTAGCTTGGGGAAAAATTTCAAGATTTTAACCCAAATATTTATTTGGAACCTACCATGATAATTAAAAATCTCTGGGTAATTGCAAAGGTTGGACTCTGCTATTACCATTATACTGCACCGTATTCTGATTATCAAATTGATGAAAACCTTTTTTCAGGATTCGTAGCAGGATTATCACACTTTGCGGATTCTTTAAGTGCAGAACATAAATCTCTTGAGTATTTAAAAATGGGAGAAGACGAATTATACTTTGAAACTATAGGTGAAATTATTGTTGCTACAATAGTAATGCCAAGAGAAGAAAAACTTCAACCATTCTCAATTAAAGTAATGTTACAATTTGTAGGTACAAAATTTCTTGAGCTATTTATGAGTGAAATGGAAGATTTATCATTCGATTGGATTGAGATTAATGAATTATTTACCAATGAAATCAATGCCTTTCTCCAAGATAAGGAACTTTTAGAAGAAATTAAACGAGAGCAATTGCAGAATCTTTTCAATGATGTAATCAATAGCAAAATCCCTCTAGATATATTCCATTGGCGTTCCGTTCAGCTTTTTGCTGATTCTGATCCATTAGCTCTTAAGAATGCTATTGATCTTCTAGAAAATTTACTAGAAGTTGCATCGAATTTAATTACTGATAAGATTCTCCAAGCTAAAATTTCTGAAATCCTTTATCGCTTAATGCATGATCTAGGAGAATCTATTTTAAAACATGATCCGAAAGTTCTTTTTATAGTTTGTGAGAAAACAGAGCTGTTTAATATTTTATCGAATATTTTCTTAGTTAAAGGGATAAAAGCTTTACATAGCACTAGATTAGACTATTTAATTGAAAAAATTGCCAAGTGGAATAACTCTACACCATTTGACATCTTAGTTATTGAAAATTCTGTTACACCTCGTATGATAAAAACACTCCATAACCTAAACATGGACCCAAACGTAAAAATAATAATGGTAGTCAATAAAATCCCACGACCTCCTCGTGGAAGGATAAATCATAGACATGCAATATCATTCATTGTACAGGAAGATATTTCTTCAATCAATCGGAAAAGTCCGTTAGTAGATTATATTTTAACGCATCTTATTCAAGAATAACTCATCAAAAGGAATTTAACATACTTTTCTTATGGTTTTTTCATCTAAAATAGTTTAAAAGTCTCGGTTCTTTAAAAAAGAAAATTAACTATAGTTATATTACGAAAAAAGTCATAGAAGTCTTTTTTAAGGATAAATATCCTTACCGAGATTACATGATGAACCTCAGAAATAGATCATCAACAACACTTTCACTTCTATTAAGTGCTTTTCTATGTCTTTCTTTAATGGTTTTTACAACATCATCCCGTGCAGATGAAATTCCAATTACTCCTAATGATGAATTTTTTGTTATTTCGGTCGATTATTTCGATATTGATCCAGAAACCTATACTTTGCAGGTAAAGGGAGCAGTAAAGAACAACCTCAACTTAACTTTGAATGAAATTAGAAATATGCCAGTCACTTCGGAAATTGTAAGATTATCATGTATTTCATTTAAATATGGAGCAAGTGATTACACTGGGGTAGCAAATTGGACAGGTGTAAAATTAAGTTATATCCTTGATTTAGCTGAAATTGATAAGAATAAAGTGCAAGATGTCTCATTTCATACACCTGATCTTTCAACTAAAGGTTATTCTACTTCTTTGAATCTTGATGAAGCATATTGGGACGATGTGATTCTAGCTTATGAAATGAATGGTGAACCTCTTCCCAAAGAACATGGTTTTCCTCTAAGATTAGTCTGTCCACGATTTTACGGATTTAAATGGATTAAATGGGTTGCACTAATTAATTTGACCACAACTGATTATAAAGGATTTTGGGAAAGGTTGGGATATGATGATTCACCTTATATTGATATTTCAATACAAATATACTACCCATTAGATAATGGAACCACCTCTCTTACTAATTATCTGGGACATCCTCAATTAATAATTCTAGATCTAACAGGAATTGCAGCTGGAATCATATTCGTTATCTATAGAAAAATTTTCCGTAAATAATGAGTATAATATTGACAATAGCCTTCCTTATTAATTTTAAGTTTTTAAGGAGTTTCATAAAAACTTAAACATAAAAATATAATATATTTGTTCTATCATCAACACCTCTTACTCCTAAATTGCCAAATAACCCTGTAAAAAATATCAATATCACTCAAGGTTTTATGTAGATGTCTTCAATAAAATCTATTTCTCTTGAGTGATTTTTCATTATTTAAAACCCAATTATTAGAATTTAGGGATCAATGGAACTTTTCGTGCATACTGAGAAACATTATAAAAATGGGCTATTTTTTTAACTATCTGCTCTGAAACCACAACTTCCTCAATAATTCTTGAAAACTCGTAACCTTCCTCCAATCTGATTAAAATTCGATCAATTTCTTCGATTGAAACATTGAATATCCCATGAAAATCAGAAGATCCTGGAGTTAGAGTAGAATTTATGTGTTTAAGGAAACCAAGATACTCAGCAAGTTGAACAACTTGAGTACGATATAGATCAGCCAAAGGGAGAATATCAGCTGCTTGAAACGTCCCAAACTTTGTAAATAATCCTAATAGCCATTCAGATTTATTTACTATTCCTATCACGGAATAATTCTCTGATTCTGCTAAATTAAAAGCTAATAATGCACCTAATCTGATCTGACTTTTATAAGCAGCAATAGTTTTTTGAATAAACTTTTCTCGTCCAGTTTTAGGTCTTTTTTCAGGTGACGCAAAAGTTTTTTCTTCCATATTTCCTTGGGCCATACTTCTTAATAGAAAATATCCAAGGTTATAATTCAATCCAGGCAATGAATCAGAAAAATAAAATCCAGGCTTTAATTCTTGAAAGCCAGAGATAGCTTGATTTATTTCACGTAAAATTTGTTCCTTATTCACAATTATAACATTTTCAACCGGGAGATCAATTAAAGTATTTATCGCTTCAATAGTCATTGTTTCACGTGGTTGTTTATTAATAAAGCGTCCTTTGGTTACAAGTAATTTTACATTTTCTTTTCCCACAACTTTACTAGCAATATATACGCTAAGGAGAGTTTCCAAACAATATTTATATGAAATCACAAATCCCTCAATTTCACGAGGTGTGATTATTTTTTGAATAAAATCAAGAATTTCCTTCTCTACTTTACTAGGATTAATTTTTAACTTCTCATCGATTTCCATCAAATAAACTCCTAATTAATTAAATCTATAACGAATTTTAATTGTAATATTCTATTTATTGGATATATTTATTGTTTATAATTAGAATAGATGTGAGTTAAATATTTTTTAGCTTTTTATAAAAATCAACAAAAATTGAATTAAGTTCAAAAGACTCATCAGAATTATTATCTACTCAATTCTAATTTATACTTTAAGGATTTAATTAAACTTAATTAAAAGCAAATTCTTCAGAATCATGTCACAAAACCTCCTACTAAATATCTAGTGACTAAAAATGCATTTGTAATAAATAGCAGGGTAAAAGAGTGTTCAAAGAATATAAACAGAAATTCAAAGAGATTTACTTACAAAAGAAAGATGATTTTTTGAAGAATTCCCTAATTATTATATTCATATTTATTGCTTTAGTATTTCTTATTTTAGTCTTTTCTGTAGATAGTAAATTAGGTATTATGTTTCTTTTTGGATTAATTTTTGTAGGTACTTTTATTTTAGTTGCTAAATTTCATCATCTTCAAATTACTATAATCTTTGTAGCGAGTTCGATCTCTCTACTTCTTTCACAATTACTTATCGAGAATTTCAACTGGTCTAAAATTATTCTCACTACAGAGGAGCAAGGGTTTATGGAATGGGGAGTCTTAGCAGTTGTTTTTGGGATGTCGATATTAATAGCTGCTACATCGCATACCGGCCTTTTTGACTGGATTATAATACGAATGTTAAAAATTAGCAAAGGAAATGTATTTCCTCTATTCGTGTTAACCTTTATTCTAACTTTTGCTCTCAGTACAGTTTTGGCTAATGTTACTGCAATGATATTAGTCAGTTCTATGATTTTAACAGTATGTAATGGTCTTGATTATGATCCAACCCCATTTCTATTAGCAAGTGTTTTAGCTACTAGCTTGGCAGGAATGGCTACTCTTGTTAGTTCTCTTCCTGCAATAATGGTAGGAGCTGCGGCAGGAATGAGTTTTATAGACTTTTTAATTGTTTCAATCCCTTTTCTACTAAGTACTATCCCATTTACTATCTATTATCTCAAAAGAGTTTTTCCTCCTGAAAAAATACCTTTCAATAGCAATAACAGCTCAAATATTGACATTGAGATGATTTTATCGTTAGATGAATGGGGAGTTGTCGAAGATAAAGGAAAATTTTATTTGGCTGCTCTTTCATTATGTGTTACGATTCTGGGATTCATTTTAGCTGATAGTATCGGTATTCCTATTGGTGTTATAGCAATCCTAGGAGGAGTCCTTGCAGTTGTTTTAACAAGGACTGATGAAAAGAAACTTCTCCGCGAACTATCTTGGGATACTCTCCTTTTCTTTGCTGGTCTATTCATCCTCGTAGGAACACTAGAATCGACACATATTTTGGAAGATCTTGCCCTCATAATATCAGAAATAAGTGGTGGGGATCTTTTTTCATCTGGAATGCTTATATTAGTCATTTCCTCATTTGTGAGTGGAATACTTGATAATATACCTGTAACAGCTGCATTAATTCCAATTGTCAAAGAGATAAGTACGCTCCCCTCTACAGCAGGTCATCCATTATATCTTTGGTTCATGCTAGTGTTCGCTGGTGCATTTGGAGGCGGTCTTACCCCTTTTGGTTCCGCAGCTTCAATTTTAGCACTCTCAATTCTAACAAAAGAAGGGCGACCATTAAATTTTAAATATTTTATGAAAAGACTTGTTCCTATCTCACTATTACTTCTCTTGTTCAGTGGGATTTATTTATCTGCCCTTGCTTTCATTTTCAATCTAATATAATATGAGAGAAAAATTAAAAAAAGTCATAATATGAATATTAAATTTTGGGAATTAATGGCGCAGCTCTTGAATATGCAGAAGAATTAAAATATAAATTAATTTTTTCAATAGATTCACTAGAGTAAGAAGTTTCTTTAATTATTTCTTCTAGAGATAATCCTTGTTCTAATCTGATCAATACACGATCGACCTCATTAGCAGAAAGATTGAAGAATTGTATATATTTATTCTCAATACCTGGCAACAAATCTGCTTTAGCTGCACTTCTAATATCCATCGGAACAGATAATGCCTCTGCTATCTGTAAAATCTGGCTTCGATACAAATTTCCAAGTGGCATTAAATCAGAGCAGTGACTATGGCCCCATATTGTAAAGAGTCCTGTTAATAACTCTGTTTTATTAATTGTGCCTATTAAAATACGATTTTCAGTTTCTGCCGTGAAATATGCAACTGTCATCTGTAACCGGGAGCGTAATTTATTATAAGCAATTATTTTATGCAGCATTTTCTCTCGTCCAGTACTTGCTTCACCCACCATCCCAAAAGTTCCTTCTAATTCAGTATTTAATGTACTTTTTAGAATAGAATGACTCAATGGATGATACAATGTGGGAATTTCACGAGTAGATCCTGGAATCAGGTTTTCCGATCCAAAATTTCGTAACATTGGTTCAATTTCACAACGAACTATTTGTTCCTCATTAATCCCCAAATATTCAATAGAATGAGCAATAATATCATTTTGGTAATCTATGAATTTATCACTTCTGATTAATAATTTAATTTT
>JAEOUE010000125.1 GCA_016839515.1 Candidatus Hodarchaeum mangrovi | reverse complement strand
CTGATACTACACCAACTATAGGCATGAACGCCGAAACAATACAAATTGGTGATGTTACTTTTTCTGCATGGGATCTAGGTGGACAATTACAATTTCGAAGAGCTCTCTGGGAGATGTATACTAAAAATTCTGCAGGGTTAATTTATGTTATCGATGTTAGTGATCCTGCCCGGTTTCCCGAAGCTCGAAACAATCTCTGGCGAATGTTGAGAATGAATCATTTAAAGGATATTCCTTTAGCCATATTCGCTAATAAAGTAGATATTTTTGAAGATGGTCAAGCTATTACAGAAGAAGATTTAGCCAATTTTATGGGGATTAATAAAAAAATGAGTCGTGTATTAAATATCTTTAATACTAGTGCTAAAACTGGAGTGGGTATCCATAAAGGTATTTATTGGTTAGCTGATGCTATTCAAGAAGGGGGACAGCATTCAACTATGGAAATGTATGTCATCAAATCATTATTCGGATCTGAAGCAGCAATTTCATGAATTAATTAAATTTTAATTTTCTTTTTTCTCTGAATGAGCTGCTTTGCATGTTGGAGAGCGTTTTGGAAAAGTGATTTATCTTCAGCATACATATATTCATTTAATGAAAATAACCACGATTCGGAGTTATCAATCAACTCCATATTATTAAGTAGAGTTCCTTTAAGGAGTAACTTAACACCCTGCAAAGTATTATTGTTTAAAATAGAAGGGGGTAGTTTAGGTGCTAGATCTGCAGCAAGATGAGCTGCTTCAAAAACTGATTCACCTAAAAAAACACATAGAATTGCTGATGAAAAATGCAATGTTGCATTCTTAAAAAATCCTAACTCTAGATGTTTTTTACCCGCAGATAGATACGCTTCTTGGGCTTTTTTATATTTTATTCGAGTAAGTTCATCAGGAGAGAACCTAGGACCAGATTCCTTGGGAACGGATTGAAGAAATGATCCAAAATCGGTTTTTCGTAATTCCTCAAGGATTTCCCCAGATATGTTATTAGATACTAAAAAATTATGATTCATTGTAGATGTTTGATGATGGGGTAGTTCAGGAAGAGGTAAACGATTTAAAATTAATTCTGGACTTAGAGGAAGAGGAAAAATACCTTGAGGGGAATCAGCTTTTAACGCATTTGTAGGAGGGCCATTAAATTCATTAATACGAGGAGGTTCAGGAAGAGTCTCGACCCTGTCTTTAGATTCCTTCCTATCTTTATCCGATTTTGGGGGAGACATATATCATCCATTTTATAAAATTTAATTCAAAAAGTCAGGATTTATTGTATGAATGAAATATAAAAATACTTCCTTCTTTGAAGGATTTAAAGTCCAGCTCCAATCACTTATGGTGAAATAAATTTGGAAGTAGAAATTAAAATTCCCTTAAATACTCAAAATTCCCAAAAGCAAATAATTAAGAACTTGATAAAAAAATTAGGAAAACCAATTTCACAAGTAATTCAAAAAGACTGCTATTTTCAAAGTCCAATAGAAAACTTTTGGGATACCGATAGAGCATTACGCATAAGAGATACTATTTTTCCTTCTAAAACTATTTTATCAGAATTAACTTATAAAGGCCCTAAACAAGGAGACTCACTAAAGATTAGAGAGGAGTTAAATGTTAAAATTAGAAATTCTAAGACTGTTTATTTAATATTAGAAAGATTAGGATTTTACCATTTTAAAACAATTAACAAGTCTCGAATTAGTTGGAAATATGATTTAATGACAATTTCGTTTGATGTTGTTGAAAATTTAGGACAATTTTTAGAGATTGAATTATTACAGGCAAAAAAAAGTATGGACATTGAGTTTATCAAGAAAAAAATTATTTCTATGGTAAAAGATTTAATACCAGATTGGGATGGCAAAGAAGAAAGAAAATCCTATCTCGAACTACTTATATTAAAAGAAAAATTTAAGGAGTAATTTACATATTGCTGTCAGACTCATTTTTACCCTATATCCAAAGGTGGCGAGAAATTTATGGTTTTGAAAAAACAGAATCTATAATTCAAAATTTAAACATGAAAGATAAAAGATTTATAATACCAAACATATTAAAAATTTCATCAAACCAATTATTTTCTTCAATAGAAAAACGAGGTTTTATTTTACGAGAAACAAAAATGTTTAATGCGTTTTTGATTGAAAAAGCGCCGTATAATATTGTCTCTACACCAGAATATTTGTCAGGTTTTTTTTCAATCCATGCTTTAACTTCTATCATTCCTCCATTTAGCCTTGAACTACAAAAAGATGATTTAGTAATTGATATGGCTGCTGCTCCAGGAATTAAAACGAGTTTATTAGCCCAAAAATTAAGGAATCGGGGAATTATTATTGCAATTGAAAAATCTAAAGCACGAATCCCAGCGTTAAGAGCTAATATTTCACGATTAGGTATCAAGAATACAATAATCCTTTTTTTAGATTCTATGAACCTTTCTTTTAAAGATATAATGGCTGATCATATTTTGTTAGATGCACCATGTTCAGGGACAGGACTAAAACTAGAAAAAAATAAACGCTCTTCCCCTCGTAAAATGAAAGATATCCTTCGAAATACGATAATACAAAAGAGCCTTCTTGAGGTAGGGTGGAACCATCTTAAACCAGGAGGAACTTTAGTTTACTCTACTTGCAGCTTAGAACCAGAAGAAGGAGAAATTCAAATCCATAACTTCTTAAACAGACATATTAATGAGGTAGAAGTTTTACCCATTTCTTTTGAGATTGGAATTGCAGGGAATCAAATTAATTGGAAATTTCCACTCGATTCTCAACTTTCCAAAACAAAACGTATTTTCCCTGATATTGGATTTGATGGCTTTTTTGTTGCTCTCTTAAGGAAGGTTGTTTCATGAATTCTTTTGAGATAATAAGTGATGATGAAAAAAACCTTGTTAAAGAGGTTATTTCTATTTTATTAGAAAATAATGAATTTGAATCTCTTTTAGAACAATACCAGCTTCTCAAAATAGAACATCACCGGATAGAAGTCTATTTAATCCCTTTAGACTTCATTCCATTAATTAGTTTGATTCAAATTTATTTGAAAGAAAATCAAATTATTCAAATTGGTGGAAAATTAGGGTTCTTTATTAATGAGAATTTTTTTATTGGAATTGAATCACTTTCATATTTAGCTCCTCTTACAGATCGAAAACTAATTTTAAATCCACGAGAAACGACCAAATTTTTATATGGGGAAAGTTTCGAAGTTGAAGATCAAAATAAAAGCATTTCCTATTTAAATTCTCCAATAATTGTATGTTCAGATACGAATATACCAATAGGATTGGGGATATTGAGATTAAATGATAATATGCTCTTTTTGAAGAACCTTGTTGATGTTGGTATTTATCTTCGTTCTGAAAAATCTGCATTTCAAATAGGAAAATAAATAATACCTATTTAAATGACTTTATTCACTGCAAACTCAATCAAGAGTAATTCTAAGAGGATTTACAATCATTCAAATCTCTTTCTAGATGTTTATATTAAATATTTCATTCATTTAAAATAAATAAACTCATTTACAACCCTTATAGGAGACGAATCAGGTAAATTTGTTAACCATTCAAGGAATTCAAGATGAGAAGTAAAGCCCATATATTCAATGAAATCATTTTTTGTCATTCTATCAACTCGCTTCATTAATTTCTTTAGCTTAAACTGATAATCTATCTTTTCAGTACCTCCGTTAATAATCTCAACTTCATTTTCTGAAAGTTCAATGACAGAATAGGTTTCTTGAGATTTCACTGAGGATTCTTGCTTATTATAAGGAGGAAATGCGTCTTTATCCTCAAAAATAACGGTATCTTCCGATCCAACCATAAGAAGATTTTTTCCACTTTTTTCTTTACTTCGAGTTAGAAGGAGAGAGGGATTATCATCATGTGCTAATACATTGGACATTCGAAATTCATAATAATTATTAAATTTTGTTTGTAATTCCATCATACGATTTAAATCTTCAAGAATTTCGTGTTCATTTCCTTCAGTCACATTAAATCCAAACAGTTTCATAATCATACCTTTTGGTGTCTCTAAAGCAGAAACAAAGGGCATATTTAAAACAAAATATTTTCCATCTAAATTAAGTTCAGTTGACGAAATAAAGGGCATTTTAATACTGAAATATTTAGCAGGATCCTCTCGGCCCTCTATATTTCTTTTTATATCTATTGCTTGAATAGATCCTATTTTAATTAGTTGAGAATTAGGTTCATCAATTACTTTAATCCCTGGAAAATTAAATTCATGTTTTTTTCCAGCAGTTCGAATCTGATACTTTCCTTTAATCATATTCAGATTCTCTTCAACTTTGATCAAACCTCTCGTTTGAAATTCTTCTTTGAAATTTTTTAAAGAATTTTCGAGTTCAGTCATAAATTCCTCCTTAGAAGAAAGACCTTGATAATATTGAGATAAATTGAGATTAGAAAAAGGTTTTAATTTTATTCTTTTAGTTAAATCATTCCATTCTTTTATTGTTAACAATAATGTTGCTCGTTCTTTTATTTCTTGTTTAAACCTGCCAAAAGAGTCTTTAGTCCGAAGTGACATATTTCCAATAACTTCTATTGTAACTAAATCGTCATATTTAGTTAAAGGAATGACTAAAGAATTAGAGCTGGCGAAAAGCTTTGATGACTGCTTATTAAGTAATTCTACACCTTTTTTGGCCTCATAAAAATCCTCAGGGGTGTGAAACTTTAAAGAATTCAACTTTTGTGAAATTTCTTTTGATTTTGCTATTGATCTAGCAAGGAGTTTTTCTTCAATAGGAAGATCTTGATCTCTTATTATTAATAGAATCAGAGCTGAAACTAAAAGTAGGGGGATTAATATATCCCAAATCTCAAAAGTTAATTTTTGGAAAATTATATCAAGTAAAAATAGTGAAAGACTCGCTCCCAAAGCATTATCTCGAAGATTAATAATTAAATTTCGTCTAATTACAGAGTTATGAAGAGTGTCATATGAATAAGGTAACAATGAAACACCTAAATAGCAAATAAAAACGAAAAAAAGATATTCTTCCCATGGAAGAGTAAGACCTATTAGTTCTTCCTTTAAAACACCCAGTGAAATAAACAGGTATAGGGCTAATCCAATTAACCAAAATCCTCGTACAAGACTAAATAAAAACGCTTGATAACCTACAATGCCATAATCTAATAGCAATGTAAAATGCAATTGATTGAGAAAAATTGCGAACAAAAATGTTGTTAGGATAATGATACTTTCAAATTCTAAGTATGAAACTTCAAATGGTAGTAAAAATGGGAGATTAACCTCACGATTACTTGTGAAAAAGATTATTAGAAAATAGATGAAGAAAACTTTAATCACTGATCCATATAAAGAGAACTCACGATCTTCCCTTTTTTTTACCAGATTGTTTATAATAAGAAAAAGAATGGTAAAAATGAAGAATCCAAATCGTAATAGAGGAGCTTGCTTAAAGAAAATAGAAGTAGAAAACCAAAAGACCAAAGAAATTAAATATAACTTATCAATTGTTCCGTGAGGCTGTAAAAACTCACGAACGGCGCTGGTTGAATATTTATTCATATAATGGGATGTATCAAAGCTAGGGATACTCATGGTTAACCCTTTTGATTATAATACAGAACATAGTACAACTTGTTTGTTTAACAGAAATGCTACTAATAATACTTTTTAGAGTGGCAATTAAAAATCTATCTTTGCCAGAAAGGTTGAGAGATTTGTAAAGGTTGATAAAGCATAATATTCTTTATTTTCATTTAAATAGAATTTCAATGTAAAAGAGAACGAAATTAAGAAAACTAGAAATATAAAGAGGAAATGGTGGTGAATACTCTTCCCATCTTTTTGTAAAACGGGATTAGAGTATTTTAAGCATCATGTCATGAGTAATCCAGCTTTTGTTATCCCCTGAGTGGTTGCCCTCTAAGGGGGTTCTGACATCTACCTCAGCGCGTCTCCCATGGTTTTCGTTCTTGAAAACCAATCTCGCTTGCATTCCCTGCGGTTGCTCGTCTCATCGTTTCCTGTTTCGTCCTCTGGTGATTAACTTACGTACTGTTGCCAGTGGTGTCTCACCATCCTTGCCATAGAAAACAGGACGTGTCGTTTCTGTTCCAGTGCCCAAGCTCTCGCTTGACAGGAGCTTTCCTTTTATAAAGGTATCCCCTGTGCAGGTTTTTACGAATGGCTGGAATTTCCTCAGGTTCCTATCAAAGAACCCGGAGTCAGTCTTTGACTTGATCCACCATTTTTTTTAGATAATTATTCCTTTTTGAACTTTATTATTTTTAAACCAATGGGAAGATTTTTTCAGAGATATTTATCATCATTTTTCCAATAAAAAAATTTACAGAGGACGACTAAGTTATCCGGTTTTATGGCTGAAAGTTCTTTAATTAAACACATTCTCGCTTTATTTGGTAATTTAATTTTCAGAGCTTGATGAAAATATGCGAATAGTCGTATTAAATCCAGATAAGTGTAAACCCAAACGCTGTGTTAAGGAGTGTCGAGGTTCCTGTCCTGTTGTACGATCTGGAACCGAAATGTTTGAGTTTACTACCCCAACATCTCAACCTATCATTCATGAACAATTTTGTACAGGATGTGGTATCTGTGCTCGTACTTGTCGATTTCATGCTTTAACGATAATTAATACCCCAGAACGTTTAGACGAGGATCTTACACATCGTTTTGGCCCTAATGGATTTACATTATTTCGTTTACCGATTATTAAATCTAATAGTGTTAATGGGTTAGTGGGACAAAATGGAATTGGGAAATCAACAGCTCTCAAAATTTTAGCTGGTGATATTATTCCAAATTTTGGTGAACCTAATTCTGAAGCATCTTGGGAGCGTGTATATGATGTTTATAAAGGAACGGATCTTCAAAACTATTTTGGACGAATTATTGATAAACAAATTCGCTGTATTCGTAAACCTCAATACATCGACAACATAACAATCCAGATTAAGGGAACTGTTCAAGAAACGCTTAGTCGATTAAATGAAAGGGGCGTTTTAGATGAAATTAAAATAAATTTAGCCTTAGAAAAAATCTGGGACCGAGAAATAAGAATCTTGTCTGGTGGTGAATTACAAAAATTTGCTGTTGCAGTCGCACTAGCTCGAGATGCAGACGTATATCTTTTTGATGAACCTTCTTCCTATTTAGATATTAATGAACGATTACGTGTTGGAAAGGCAATTCGTAGCTTAGTAGATTATAAAAAAACCGTAATTCTAGTTGAACACGATTTAGCTGTATTGGATTACTTATCTGATTATGTTACTACGTTTTATGGTTCACCATCATCATACGGAGTCGTTTCACAACCTTATACTGAAAAAGAAGGTATTAATATATTTTTAGATGGATTTATACCATCAGAAAATATGCGTTTTCGGGATTATTCTATTGTAATTCAAAAATCCTCTGTTCGTGAAGAAAATCTTACAACGAGTCCTCTTCTTTTATATGATAATATATCCAAAACTTATGATGTAAGTAATTTTACTTTAGATGTTCGTAAAGGAACCATCCAGAAAAGTGAAGTTATTGGAATTCTCGGACCTAACGGAATTGGAAAAACTACATTTATAAAAATGTTAGCAGGTCTCGAATCTCCAACTAAAGGCACCGTTGCGCAAACTAGTCTTCAAAATGGCCAAATGACCGAAAAAAAGACAACAGAGGAGAAAGAACCAAAATTAAAAGTTGCCTATAAACCTCAATATATCAACTCAGAAAGCGAATTACCTGTTCAAACCTATTTACTTCAATCTACTGGCTCAATTTCAGCAACTCCTCAATTCAAAACCGATTATATACGTCCATTTAACCTAGAAGAGTTACTTGAACAACCTTTAAAATTTTTAAGCGGTGGAGAACTACAAAAAGTCTCCATTATCAGTACTTTAGCTAAAGAGGCTGATTTATACCTTCTTGATGAACCTTCAGCTTTTTTATCAATTGAAGACCGATTAACTGCCGCAAAAATGATTCGGAAAGCTGTTCAATCCCGAAATTCAGCAGCTTTTGTAGTTGAACATGATATTGTCTTTCAAGATTATGTAAGTGATCGAATAATAGTTTTTTTAGGAGAATCAGGTATATATGGAAAAGCTTATGCTCCCTCCTCTGTTCGTCTTGGGATGAATAGATTTCTTGGAAATGTGCAGATTACATTTCGCCGTGATCCACGATCTGGACGCCCTCGAGTGAATAAGTTTGATTCCAAACTAGATCGCCAACAAAAAAATCAAGGCGAATATTATTATGAAAAATAACTCTTCCCTTTCAAAAAATATAACGGTGTATTATACATCCCAATGTGACCCTAAAAAATGTTCTAGTTTAAAAGTTTGGCGATTATATAAACAAGGAAGATTTAAACAATTAAAAGGTTTAAATTTAGTTAAAAATCCTGCTAAAATTCCACGATTCTCAATCATTTTAAACCCCATGAGTCCTCGTACCCTTTGTATAAGTGACCAACCTATTTTCTTACGTTCGGGTATAACAGTACTTGATTGTTCATGGAACCAAGCAGAATCTATTTTTAACATTAAATTTTCAAATTCTAGAAGATTACCTACTCTTTTAGCAGCTAATCCTGTGAATTATGGAAAACCAGCTAAATTAAGCAGTGTTGAAGCTCTTTCCGCAGCTTTTATTCTGTTGGACTATGTAAAAATGGCTGAGGATATTCTATCTGTATTTAATTGGGGAATTCAATTTCTTACTCTGAATGCTAACCTATTAAACAATTATAAAAAGTGTCACACAGAAGAGGACATGATAAAATATGAGCGGGAATATTTCCCTTCTCTCTCCTCTAATGTCTGATTTCATGATAATCGGACATTCATAGAAATCTAAATGAATTACGTTAATATGAGCATATTTACACCATTTATAAAAAATTAAGTTTTTTTCTAGGAGATTAAGCCCTTTGACTGAAAAGAAACCGCCTGAAATTACATTACTAGGTGTTAAACAGTCGAAGATCGGAAATAAGTTTCTCTATCTTGGTGAAACCTCAGAATGCTCTGATTGTCGGTTACGTGGAGCTTGTTTAAAGCTTGAAGAAAACCATATATATGAGGTTTCAGGTATTCGAGAGACCATTCATCAGTGTAATATTTTTGAAGAAGGAGTAAAGACTGTAGAAATCTTTGAATCCTCTTATTTGGTCACAACAGGAGCAAAATTAGCTGTTGAAGGTGCTATTATCACTTTTACTCCTAGAAAATGTGAGTTAATTTCTTGTCCTTATTATCAACATAATTGCTGCCCAGAATACCTTCAAGATGGTGAAAAACTGAAAATTATAAATATCTTAGATAAATCAATTGATTGCAATCAGGAATATCGATTGAAGATGGTTAAAGTTAACCGACTTAATAATAAGAAAGAATAAAAATCTATTAAAGATCAAGAGGGAATAGAATGCCTATTGCTGAAAATGATTGGATAAAAATCGATTATATCGGTCGCCTCAAAGAAAACGCAAAGGTCTTTGATACAACATTAGAAGACATTGCTCGTTCTGAGGCAATCTTTGATGAAAAACGAAAATATGAACCAATGTTATGTCGTGCTGGTGATGAGAAGTTTTTAATACCGGGTCTTGCGAAGAAATTAGTTGGATTAGAAATTAATAAGACACAAACTTTTGAAATACCTACGAAAGAAGCGTACGGAGAAAGAGAAAGTGGAAAAATTGAAATGGTTCCTACAAAAAAATTATGTAACGCTAAAATAGACCCCCGAGTAGGTGCATTAATACAATTTCAAGGTAAATATGGAAAAATCATCTTTGTAGGTGGAGGAAGAACTCGTGTTGATTTTAATCATCCCTTAGCAGGAAAAGACCTTAGTTTTGATGTCACTGTAGTTGAGCAAATTAATGATGCTTCCCAAATTCAAAAAGAAATAATCTCACGTCGTTTTTCAAGTGTGAATATGGAAGACATAAAGGTAGAAACTTCAAACGATTTAGAAATAATTACCATTACATTACCGAATTATTTAATTTTCATGGAAGGTCTAGCAATATCAAAATATACACTCGCTTCTGATTTACGTGATTATTTAGAGTTTAAAGAAGTGCGATTCCTTGATATTTTTGATTATAGAGAGAAAGAACCAAAAGAAGAGGAACTTAAAGAAGATAATTCGAAATCAAAGGAATCTAAATAATTTAAAACAGTATTAAATCTTTTATTGGAGCATAAAAATCATAAAAAGGAAAATTGGGAAACTCTGTTAGTTTATGTAGATTTCAGTATCGGAGTATATTTTTTTGTCCATTTAAATTTACGTGGATCACGTTTGAAATCGATTAATGAACGACGACACTTTCTACTACAAAATCGCGCTACTTGGCCATTTCGTCTTACAAATGATATCCCAGTTCCAGGTTCTATATCATGACCACAAAATCCACATTGAAATATACGAACCATTGTAATCACCTATTAATATCTTTATGGGCGCTTCAGATTCCGTGCTTCACGTTCTGTTTCTCGAAGCATTAAAGTGTCTCCTTTTCTGACTGGTCCTTTAACATTTCTGACAATAATCCGTCCTCGGTCTCTTCCTTCAAGAACACGGACACGAACTTGAGTGATCTCACCTGTTACGCCCGTTCGTCCAATGATTTGGAGGACTTCTGATGGGATCGAGATTTCCTCTTCACTCATCTAAAAATACACCTCTAAATCCCTGCAAGTTCTTTCACTCGTGCAGCTAGATTATCAATTTTAGCTTTTGCCTCACCTTCACGGTAAATAGCACAGCTTGCAGTTTTAACACCAAGATTACATGCTTTTCCTAAATTCTCTTTTGTGCTAACATAAATATAAGGAATTTTCTTATCCTTACAAAGAAGAGGTAGATGAGCTACAATCTCGGGTGGATCAACATCTAGCGCAATAAAAACGAGCTTTGCTTCGCCGCGTTCGATACTTTTTGTAGTTTCATTAGTACCTTTCCGAATATTGGTCGGATCATTACTAACTGTTTCCAAAATACCTAACGCATCATTTTCTAATCCTTCGGGTTGTTCATAATTAACATAGAATGGTTTACTCATAATATTACGACCTCCAGGGTCTTAATTCAGATTGAATAGTCATACCCAATCCTAGGTCAGGTTTAGCTTCACAATATGCAATTTTAGTTCATAAAGAAACACGAATTACTGTGAAGACTCCAATTCTTGCTCATAAAAATTGATTTGATAAATCTATTCGTAAGCCTTCTTAAGAAATAAAGAGAATATAACTTGATAATTTATTAAATTTATGAATAATTGTGTCAGTGAAGATGATTTCATTTTGAAAAAAGATACTTTAAGCTCATCGATTAAGAAATTCTTTGGGATCGATTCCATAAAGTCGTAAGTTCTCAGCAGTTTTCCCAGTAATCAATAAAGGTGCTTTTTTTAACTCACCAAGGTTTTTACTTCCAGTTAAAAAACAACATAACCGTAATTGATATTCTATTTCGCGAACAAGTTGTACAACAGGCTCTGAAGAATTAAATTGGGTGGCAAATAAAAAGGGAATAGCCATTCCAGCCACATCTGCACCTAATGCAAGCAACTTCCCAACATCTAGTCCATTTCTAACCCCTCCAGAACCAATAATTACTCCTTTGAAATATCTTGTGGCTAAAACAGTACTTAAAGCAGTTGGTATCCCCCAATCCCAGAAAACTTCACCTGTTCTTTTCAGAATAGAAGAATTAGCTCGAATAGACTCAACACCAGCCCACGAGGTTCCTCCAACACCCTGTATATCAATTCCACTAAACTTCATATTTTGAATATCATTAATATCGGAGAGACTAAATCCTGATCCCACTTCTTTAGCTATTACAGGAGTTCTAGTATTTTTGATGATATTAGATATTTTAGAATGTAAATTACTTAAATTTGTATCCCCTTCTATCTGGATTGCCTCTTGTAATGGGTTAAAATGGATAGCAACAGCATTTGCCTCAATCATATCAATAATTTCTTCAAATTCTTCTTTTGAAAGCCCAAGAGCAATTTGTCCTGAACCAATGTTACCAATTATTAATGAATTGGGAGCATTTTTACGAACTATTTCAAAGGATTCCCTTAAATTAGAATCCTCTAGAGCTGCACGTTGACTTCCAACCCCCATTCCAATTTTTGTTTCATCCACAGCTTCTGACAGATAATAATTGAGTTTAGAAGCAAAATTATGCCCTCCAGTCATACCAGAAATAATTAGGGGGATGTCTAATTTTTTCTTAAAAATCTCAACTGAAAGATCAATATCTGTCAAATTTAGATCAGTAATAGCTTTATGTACAAAAGATATATCATTTAATCCTGTTTTAACTGAACGAGCTTGTACATCGTTTTCCAAGCAAATTTGAAGATGTGCTAATTTTCGATTAGAGGTAACAAGATCTTTTTCCTCTTGTTCTTGAATAGAAGTTTTATAAGGTACTTCCATGCATTTCTCTCTCATTATATTAGATATTAGGAATTAATAGCCTATAAAATGTTAGGGATTATTAATATTGCATTCCTAATCATTATTCCATCTTTGATAGAAATCATTAGATATTTCCAGAATGTCTAAAACCTTTCCTGTAATAAAATCAAAAAGATCCTGTATTTCTACAGGCTTATGGTAGAATCCTGGACTCAACGGAAGTATTATTGCTCCATATGTAGCAAGTTTTGCCAAATTATTGACACATGGAGGGCTTAAAGGAGTTTCACGAAGAGCAATGACTAATTTACGTTTCATTTTCAGCATATTATCTGCTGCACGAGTTATTAAATCTCCTGTATGACCATTTGCTATGTTACTTACAGTTTTAACAGTGGCAGGAATAATAACCATGCCATCAACTAAAAAAGAACTGCTAGAAATTGATACACTCATATCATTATAATCATAAATCTTAAAAGCTAATTCTTTGATTTGAGAAACGGAAAAATTTGTTTCACTGTGAAGTACATATTCAGCCCATTCACTCAAAATGACATGGGTCTCAACGTTTGAAGATTTTAGTGCTTTTAAAACTTCAATCCCATAATTAATTCCAGATGCACCAGTTAGAGCTATTATGATCTTTTTTGTCATAATAATCCCTCGTGTTATTTATATTAATCCAAAGTAACTTTTTAATAAACAATCAGCTAAATTAAACCTTTCTATTTCGTTTTATTTTGATTATTAGCTCCAAGAGATTGTATTATTGAAACTAATCTTTTTCTATTCGAATTCCTTCCATAGTTAAATCAATATTAATTATTCTTATACCGTGTTGTTCCCATTCACTAAGTACAGTTTTGGCAATTTTTTTATCAAAACTCACCCCAATACTACAATCTCCACCTCCTGCACCAGAAAACTTTGCTACTGCTCCATATCTTGAAGCTATTGAGCTCATGAGTTGATGGGGTTGAATTTCTAAGTGACATGAGCATGCTAAACTTAATTCCTCCAAAAGAATTCGATTTTTATCTAACAAAGCACTGATTTTCTCTGGTTTAGAAGATGTTTGAAATTCTTCTATTAGATCTTCTGTAACTTTTTTAATTGCTGAAATAATAGCTTGATATGAATCTAAATTAGTTTTCCGAAATTTTTTCATTTCACAAACTAATTTTCGAGTTGACGCACTTACACCAGTAAAACCAACCATTAATTCTAAATTTTTAGGTATTTTAATATTCCAATGCTCTAAAATGGGCCATTTCGAATAAAGTACATCTAAAAGGGATTTTTTAGATAACTCTTGTTGTAACCATTCTGGATCGAACCTTTTGTAAACCAAAGCTCCACCAAAAGTAGAAGCTGCAACATCAAATCCTGAACCTAATTTCCCCTGTCCATAATAATGAGCTATGATACCTAACTTGAAAAGTAATTCTTTATCTCGGAATGAAAAATTAAACGCATTATGAAAATATAAGATTGAACCAATTATCGCAATAACAGCCGCAGCACTACTTCCAAATCCAACTTTCATCTCATTATTTCCCTCTCCTTTCACTGTTTCAATATCTGTG
>JAEOUE010000124.1 GCA_016839515.1 Candidatus Hodarchaeum mangrovi | reverse complement strand
TTTCGTTAGATTGATAATCAACAGATCGTATTTCAGCAAATTCTGGATTAATTTTGCTTTTACTGAGATTAATAGCTTTTCGAAGCGTATCCTGCAATAGGCCTACCTCAATAAATCTGAAAGAATATTATTTAAAAAAAGGTTTGTCGTTCATTAGAGTTTGAACTTCTTAGATTAAAATTAGAAAGAAAAAGAAGGGTATAATGAAATTATCCTTCTGTAACGCTATCTTGTGTTTTATTCTTACTAATAATCAGTAAGAATATCAAAATTAACACTAAAATTATCAATAATCCACCAAATAGAGCCATCATTATATCATTAAGGATATAAAGAATAGCTATGAAAAGTGTTAGGAGAATCATTATACCATATATAATTATTATCTGTAAATTCACTGGTTTAGCAACATTACTCTTTCTTTTGAAAAGAGAGAATATTAATACTAAATCTACTATTGCAAATATCATACCTACAATCAACAAGACCATCGTGGCATCGAATGCAAAATATAGATTTAAAAACACGTCAGCTGCAGTTATCACACCTACACCTGTAAGTGCTCCTGCACCTATGGGCATTCCAATTTCCATGAATCCTTCTGCTCCCTTAGCCCTGATAAAAGCTATTCTAACTAATCCACCTATACCCATTGTTACAATTAAGAAAGGAGGCATTGCAGTACCAATTCCTACACCAATTGGATTGATAGGTGAAAAACCTAGAGGAATGCGAATCAACACCAAAATGGTTCCAACTAATGCTCCTAATAATAATGGAAATATTTTAAAGACCTCTAAATTACCAGTAAGAAATGAAAGAGTTGTAACAATACCAGGATCCCATGCTTGGGTTGGTAATTTCTCTGTTCGTAGTCCATATGCTGACCACAATAATAATGCAACGAATGGGCCTATAAGAAGGGGAACCCCTCGGCGTATAAATTCAACAGCACCAACTTTCCAATATGTTAAATCTATTTGCTCAGCCATTACACAATGAGCTATATATCCACAACCTGATTGCTGAGAGGAGAATATAATACCACCAACTGAATAAGCTGGATAGTTCATTCTAACCCCAGAGAAAAAGATTGATAGATCAAATAATTGTGGACTAGGAGCAACCCCCATACCCATAGTACCTAGAGATCTTGTGATCATTAAATTACTTATTAGTGGGAATAGTGTAACTAGAAATAACACAACTATCACCCAGAAAGGATTAAAATATTCAGCTAAAACTATCCAAATAATTCCATAAACTATTCCTACGCCAAAGAAAACGAATAAACTTGTTTTTAATGGCAATTCTCCCTGAGCAGACACTTTAGTCATCTTTTTCAAATCTTTTAATGATGCAATGAGTAATTTACTGCCTAAAAATATTGGGAGTAATGCACCCATGAAAATCACTGATGCACTAAAACTGATTCCCCAAAGATTTTGTGAATCTCCCCATAAAGCCATTATTGCTCCTCTTGATCCCCCTTCTGAAGTGTACTTTAAAAATGGCCATAATCCTTCAAAATTAAATCCTGCTATAAACCAAGCTAAATCACCATCGGGGGTAAATCCCATTTTGTAAAGTAAAGCTAAAAATGGCATAACCAATAAGCTAAATGTTAAGGCACCTAATAAAGCTCCGAAAGAAACATCTTTTGGGACTAGAAATCCTAATATAAAGAAAAATGCGTTAAAACTAATTGCAAAAAAAGCTCCTTGGAGGATAGGATGAATGTTCCATAATTCTTCAGTAAAGTAGATACTTGTTTCAATAATTCTCCCCCTTGTTCCTGGGTCATCAATAGGTAGAGCAGGATTAAGAAATGGTAACCAATCTAAAATTGATTTGAGAGGTTCCCAGTTTGTCAACGTGTACATTAGCTCAGGCATGTTAACATCTAGTGAATTTGGAATATAAAGGATGAACATAAAGATAGAGGCTGCAATTAGACCCCTAACGAAATATTTGAACCGATAATCCATTTTTCCTGCAGTTAAATCACGAACTGTTTCAGCTTTTAGAGAATGAATGGGCCAAGGCATTACCTCAATCTCCATATAATATTTCCTTAAGATGAATCCGAACCCTAAACCAGATAATATACCTATATTGTACAGAATAAATGTTACAGCTATCGGTAAAAGCCACTCGACAGCAATAGGTACACGATTAGCAATAACTGCTGAATTTATGTCAGGAAGTAGCCATGTTGGAAGTTTAATCCCAGCTGCTAACACTTCTTCATGTGTTGCAAATTGAACTAAGTATACTAATCCAGCAGCTGATAAAGCTGGAGTTCCAGCAATTACTATTCCAATTTCTTGTTTCGTTACTTTATCACCTAACCATTGATAATATCTCGATAGAATAAGTGCAGCAACAAACATAAATGCCCAACCAGAAAAGATCCCAGTTGTCATATCAGCATAAGTAGCAGCAAAAGAAAAGAATCCACCTAATAAAATCATTGAAATCACTATTCTCAATGACATTTCTCTTTTTTTAACTGCAGATTTGACTAAGATATCTTCGGCATTATATTCTGACAAATTTTCATCCTCTCTGAACCAAATCTCTAAGAAATCTTTGAAATTTTTAAAATTAAATCGATGAAAATTATCTTTGACAATTTATTTTTAAAAATTACGTCTATTTCGAAATAATATAATAAAAGAGGCAAAAAAGTAACAATTAAAAGATTTTGTAGGATTTGTATAAATATGGAAAATATATCAATTTTTGATATATCCAAATCTTCTCGATATTTCTAGAATTTAAATTGGTTCAGAAAGGCCAATATTTTAAAATTTGATAGCGAAACTAATTAATTTTGATTAAAATAGGATTAAATAGTCGGAAATTATCTATATCGCCAAAAGCATTAAAAATAATTTTTCTTCTAAAGATTATTAAAGATATTTATGAGTTAATTAGAGCTAGATCATTTCATCAGGCAAACAACGATGGGATTTCATGGGTAAATTACAAATAATGATTGAAACAATGTTAGGAAGCACTGCAGGCTTTCTTGCGAATATTTCAACTAGGAACCTGTCCCGTCAAAGACGAAATACTATTTTAACTTTCATCGTTATTATAGTCTCAATGATAACATTTGTACTCTCTGTATCGGTAGTATCTAGCGCATCAATTGAAATAATAGAACATACATCAAGTAATATAGGAAATGGATTAACAATCTATGATTTTGAAGACTTTATTGATAATAATTATATCTCTTCTATAGAACAGAGGGATGATATTGCAGCAGTAATTCCTCGAATTAGATTACTCGGAAAATTAGCATTTAATGATCTTGTAATTAAAAATTCAACTAACTCTCAGAGATCTATTTTATTACCTTTTGCCAGTGATTTTACATTAGAGAATCAATTAAATAATCTTTCCTCAGTCCTTAAAACTGGGGTTTTACCACAAAATGACCATGATATTTGTGTTACTGAAGATATAGCTAATGACCTTACTCTATCTGTTGGTGACTCTATAACCCTTCATGCAGGGACTTATACTGATGATTTATCATACAATATTAGTGGAATTATTAATATAAGTCTTTTAGAGTCAGCTGTTGATTTTACAGGTAATTGGATTCTACCAGAAGACGTCACCTCAGAAAACCGTGATCCTCTAGGAGGGAAGCAATCTGGCTTTATTAGCTATCGAGTTATGTGGAACTTCCTTCCACGAATTAAATATCAATTAATAGCGGATGGTAAATTTAATCAAATTGTTGTACAATTAACCTTAGAAGCCGATTTAGATAATCTAATCCAATGGTTACTACCTATTGAAGTAGATGAGTCAAGGGAGGTTCTTTTATCTATTGATAATTTAAGACAACTATTCAAGGTTTCAACCAACATAACAATTCGTGGTTTTACTTTTATGATTTTTGTTCTTCTTATATGTGCTTTAATAATGTTTAATACGCTTCTAGGTGCAATTACTTCGAGGATGAAGGATATTGAGATTTGGGCTAGTGTAGGCGCAAATCCTTCTCATATTAAATTTAATTTTATGTTTGAAAGTATCATTTTTGGAGCAGTAGGTGGAGTTTTAGGGTATATTTTTTCTTTAGTTATTGCTTATGGAGGAGCAGTTCTAAGGTTTCCTACCAGTTTGTCACCTGATAAATTGGAATTTAACTGGTTATTTCTAACAGTGATAACTGCAGTTATTGTATGCTTATTAGCAGCTATTTACCCTTCACGTAAAGCCTCTACTGCTGTTGTTCCATCTTTACAACGATCTTGGAAACCAGGTTTAGGTGAAATGCTCACAAAACAATTTTCATTTGATGAAGAGGAAATTCCTATTGCAGTAGAACCACGAGACTTTAAAGAATTTGCAGATTACATTCTTATTAAGATGGATGTTCCTACTTTCTTTAAAGTAAAACGTCGATGGCCTGTGAAAGTGGAAAGGCAAAAAGATGGAACAATTAAACATTCTTTTAAGCTTGATGTGGCTGTTTTTAGTGCAGAAGGAACATATGCGCTAATATCAATATGGGCAATTGAAACACCAGGTCAAAAAGATGAAACAATGAAGATTTATTGTCAGGTTAATCCCTATTCTTCATTTGGTGAGAGTAGTGGATGGGCTCAATCCAATACAAATTTTAACAAAGCCTGTTTTGACACTTTAGATATGATAAGGCAATTATCGTTAAAATGGAGAGTAGAAGGACGAAAAATCATTATACAACGAGACTGAGTTAAATCAAATCGCAAAAAAAAATTTTCTAGCAAAAAAATAACCATTACTTTAGAGAATAATAAGGAGGATTTAGACATGTTTATCTCAGAAGATTATTTAGAGTTTGTAGAATTTGCTATAAATCAGCTACATAAGAAAAATATTAATTTTGGAGAAGTTAGATATACTAAAGAGATAGAACTCAAAGTTATTGCCCGTGATAAAGAAATTTCGGAAATAAAAAGAAGTAATGATCAGGGAATAGGTATTAGAGTTCAATTTACTAAAGATTCTCCTTTAACATTTGTCTCTACAAGCAATCTTACAAAAAAAAGTATATCCACAATAATAGAGGAAGCAATTGAAGGTAGTAAAACCTTAAGTCAGTTTTCAAATGTGAAAATCGCGTTATCACCTCAATCTATAATTAAAAAAGACTTAAAGAAATTTTCAAATGATTCTTTAATAAATCGTGATATAACAGAGATTAAAGATTATGTTATTACCCATTCAAGTCAAATTAAGGAAATTGGAGTGTCGTCAGCTTCCTGTGGATTAGCAGGGCTAGTTTCTTATAAACATATTATGACAACTGAAGGAACAGAAATCAAATTTTTAGTTGATGGGGTAGGTTATCGTGGTGATGCTACTATTCGTGAAATGGGAAAGTTTCAGACCTATCTTGATAGACAAGGGGGAACATTTGGATTTAAACGGTTAGAAACACTTATTGAAGATAAAGAACTGGCAAAAGACATCGGTAATACAGTTAAAACAATAATTAAAGGTAAATCTGTACAAACTGGTTCCTATGATGTAATTATTGATCCTGCATTCGCTGGTTTACTAGCCCATGAAAGTTTTGGTCATATGACAGAAGCAGATTCCGTTACAAATAATTCTTCAGCTTTAGGAGATCGATTGGGAGAAAGGTTTGCTCCGGAGTTTGTCTCAATTGTTGATGATGCGACTTTGGAAGATGGAGCTTGGAACTTTGTAGATGACGAGGGAACGCTAGGGCTAAGAACTGTTATGTTAAATAATGGGGTATTAGAGAAATATATTTCAGATCGTTTAAATGCTAATAAATTGGGAACTATTAGTACTGGAAATAGTAGAGCTCAGGATTATGGGTATGCACCTATCGTTAGAATGACAAATACTTGTTTCAAACCACAAGACTACTCTTTAGATGAAATGATAAGTGAAATTAAGAATGGTATCTATTGTAAGGGACATGCAGGTGGTGAGGCTGGTACTACGGGCAAATTTTCTTTTAGAAGTCAAGTCGGGTATTTAATCAAGGATGGAGAATTAGTTGACACTTTAGTAGGTCCAACCTTAAATGGAAATATTCTCGAATATCTGAACAAAATAGATGCAGTAGGCAAAGATTTCGAATTAACCGTGGATTGTGGGTTTGGTGGATGTGGAAAGGGGGGACAGAGAGCACTTGTCGGATTAGGAGGAACTCATATTCGATTTAGGAATGTCGCTGTTACAGGGGCTAAAAAAATGTCTATGCCTAAAGGAATGATGATGAAATGAATGATATAAATGAAATAGGCGATATTTGTAATCGTCTGGTAGATTTTGGCTTAAAGAATGGAGCAGATCAAGCAGAAATCTTTGCTATCAATGAGAAGACTCTTTCAGTTCAACAAAATGGAGAATCAATGGCAGTAAACTCAAATGTAACTGCAGGTTTAGGTATTCGAATGGCAATAGGAAAAAGATGGGGTTTCACATCTTCTTCTTCCTTAGATATAAAAAATGCTGAATCAGAAGTTAAAGAGGCCATTAAAATAGCCAAAATAAGAGACGAAGATGATAATTTCTTTGGATTTCCTCCTCCTAAATTATTTTCATCAGAATATAAATTTACATCTACCAAACTTAAAAATTTAGCTATTGAAGAAATTATTTCAAGTTTAAAGGATGCTAGAATTAAAGGTTTAGCTGTAAATCCAAATTTAGTCAGTGTACAAGGTGCTTTTTCTATTAAAGATGGTCAGAAGGTCATAGTAAACTCATCAGATCTATATATTGCTTTTGAAAAAACAAGTTTCTCAGCTGGTTTCTCTGCTGTGGGAACTTACGGTGACCATCGATTTTCAGAAAATTCTTTTACAGGTGGAACTCAATATAACAACAATCTTGATGACTTGGCAATTGATGCAGCAAATCGTACAGCGGAAATGTTTGGAGCAACTGTATCTGTTCCAGAAGGGAATATGAGTTTATTGATGGAACCTACCGCAGCTGCCATTTTTTTGATTGCAGTAACACGATTAATCTTTAAAGGAGATCTAGCTGTTTCTCACCGAAGTATCTTTCAGTCAAAGGATTTAAACACTGAAATAGCTTCTCCAGAATTTACTTTTATTGATGATGGAACACTGCAAGGTGGTATTAAAGCAGCTCCCTGTGATGATGAAGGATCTCCCAGTAAGACCACTAGATTGATTGAAAAAGGAATACTAAAAACATTCTTATACGATTATTCTACAGCTGTTAAAGCTGGGGTTGATTCAACAGGGAATGCTGTAAGAGGAATAGGTCATGGAGCAAGATCCTATACTGCCCTGCCTACAATTGGGTCTCGTGATAGATTAGTGAGTCCTGGACATAAATCTCAAGACGAGATTATTGAGGAAATTGATCATGGAATATTAATAGGTTATCCTGCAGGGATATTTCTATCCAATCCTATGACAACCGATTTCACTATTTTTCCAACAAGAGTTCTCGAAATAAAAAACGGAGAAATTATAAATCCAGTTTTGGGAACTTCTATAGCTGGTAATGGGATTAAATGGCTTAAAAAGATTATCAGTGTTGGAAATGATACGACATTGATGGAATCAGTTATCTCTCCAAGTATTCTTTTTTCTAATGTTGATGTCACATCTACCCAGAAAACAAAGGAATCTTTCATGCCTAAAAGAATGGAAGCAATGATAGGGAAGTAAATTGATTTTTAAGCCAAAAAATATTATTAGTAGGATCCTAACGTTTGAAAAACCACTAATGTCGATTATAGAACATCTCACAGATAATATTGGTCCCCGTCCCTCTGGTTCAGAAGCTGCAGTCAAAACTGCTGATTTTTTAATAATAGAATTTGAAAATTCCATGTTAGAGGCTCACAAACAAACGTTTAAACATCTAACTTGGACAGCTGAGAAAACAGAATGTATAATTAATAATAAACTGTTTCCTTCTATAGCTTTCCATTTGTCAGGGAATGGAGAGATTAGTGGGAATATTTATTATATGGATAATCCTTCAAAAGAAGCATTTCTAAAAGCTGATCTTAAAGATAAAATTCTTGTAGCAGAAGCATCTCATGGAATGGGAATGCATAGAACAGCAATTATTGATGCTGCTATTGAAGGAGGTGCCATTGCTTATGTTCAGATTTCTAAAATTCCTGGAGGAATTGTTGAAACGGGGAATATTTCAAGAGGTGGGATTGTAAAAATTCCAGCTCTCTGTATAAGTTACGAGGCAGGCCATTTTCTTTTAAGGAATGTGAAACGTGGGAATGGGGAATTAACTCTCCTAGTCAAAGGTAAGGAATCAGATGTGACTGGAGAAAACGTTATTGGATCTATTAAAGATGTGAGGAATTCAGAAGAGACTATTATTGTTGGAGCGCATTATGATACATGGGAAACAGGACCTGGGGCATTTGATAATGGAACTGGTGTTGCAACGTTATTAACATTAGCAAAAATTCTGTCTTTATCAAACGACATTCCAGTAAACATTAATTTCATTGCATTTGGAGCAGAAGAGCTTGGTTTCAAAGGATCTATGGCATATCGAAAAGAATATATTGATACTGGAAAATTAAATGTACCGTTAATGATGAATTTTGATAGTACAGCGATTCCAAAAGGAGTACGGACGTTAATGGTTACTAATTCACCTTTATATTTACAAAACACAGAATTTTATGTCAATTTGTATGGATTCGATGTAAACATTAATACTCGTCCTCCCTTCGGAACTGATGGTTTTCCGTTTTATTTAAATCAGATTCCTGTTATAAATCTTGAACAAATGAGACTGGATCAGCCTACATATATGCATACTGCCTTTGATACTCCTGAAAAGTTATCAGAAGATTCATTAAGACATTCAACAGCAATTGTTGGGGGATTACTTAGTCATGTCCTTTCAAAGAAAGGGCCTAGGGAAGTATGAAAATCATGGATAATCTTACTAACCAAGTCATTGGTAATATTTGGGAATCTAAAGATATAATTAGAAATTTAATGACTTTAGCTGATGATATTGGACCTAGACCTTCTGGATCTAATACTGCTAAAAATGCTTCCGAATTTCTAGAATCTAAACTTATAGATTATGGATTAAACATCAAGTCTCAAGAATTTTTGCATCCTTATTGGGAAAGAAAGGAGGTAAATTTCAGAGTAGATAACAAACATATATCTGTTACACCATTTCATTTTACTAGTGATGGAGAGATAACTAGTGAATCTTTTATTTTGAAAAACCCAAATGAGAAGGTATTTGAATCAGCAAAATTTGAGGGGAAAGTTTTATTTGTAGAACCTTCTAGAACGCCTCATGGTGGAATGGGAAGAAAAGAGATGTATAAAAAGGCTATTGAAGGTGGAGCATCTGCTTTCGTTCAAATGACTAATATTCCAGGAGGTATAACTGAAACAGGATCAATAATTTCAGTAACAAAGCTGGATAAAGCAATAATTCCTGCAGTATCTTGTTCTTATGAAACTGGGAAATTAATCGAACGAAAGATTAAGCATAATAAGGGAAATATAACGCTTAATGTGAAAGGAAATGTTGTTGACAAGAAAGGAATTAATGTAATTGGAGACTTGAATACCTCTTCTGAAAAAACCATTATTCTTGGCGCGCATTATGATACATGGGATATAGGTCCTGGAGCATTTGATAATGGAACTGGTGTAGTGACAGTTCTAGGTTTAATTGAATCTTTAGTAGAAATAAAAGATCATAAGGATTTTCCCTATAATATTAGAGCCATATTCTTTTCAGCAGAGGAAATTGACCTATTAGGATCACAATCATATGTTACTGAATTTTTAAATAAGGAAACAAATAATATATCATTAATGATGAATTTTGATTGTACTAATATTAAAAATGGGGTTAGAGGAGCTTTCACATCAAACAATATGCTCATGCATAACCAAATTGTAAATTTTGTGAATAAATTTGGTTTTGATGTTAAAATGAGTCTTAGACCCCCCCATAATACAGACGCTTTTCCTTTCTTCCAGAAAAAAATTCCTACATTTAATCTAGCTCAATTTACAGCCCCTAGTTATATGCATACAGCATGGGATACCGTTGATAAAGTTAGCGAGGATGGATTAAAATACTCGACAGCGATTTCAGGAGCAATTTTAGCAGATTTAATGACAAATTCAATATTTTAGGTAAAAAGGATTTTAAGATGGTTCTATAATGTATCTTCGAACAATTGAAATATATCTTATTTGGATATATCCGAAATACTTTTTTTATAAAATTTTTCTATAAGTTTCATTATTCAAGTTAAGGTCTAAGAGTGAATGAAATTGGATAATGCTGAAAAAGAAACCTTATTACTATTAACACAATTTGCACGACGTCCTGGAGTAAGATTGTATCACTATTCAACACTCACAACGTTAGATGAGAATGAACGCCCCTATAGTAGACTACGATCACCTGCAGTAATAAGACCTTTGAATATCTTAATTGAGGAATTAGAAAAACAAATTTCGGGTCAAATCCCAACTAGATATTCTAAAGAACGATTAGAAGAAGTTAAATCTATTGATATTAAGTATAAAGATACTATTGAAAAGCATGCTTGGCAATTTGTATTTTTAGAAGAAACATCGAGTAAAAATCATCAGAAACGTTCGTTACAGCATTTAAAACGCAATCAAGAAGCTTGCCTAGTTTGTTTAGAGGCCCTTGTAGTAATGTCAGAAAATGGGCCTACAATTCAAAGAGGAACCAAAGATATCATATTCGATATTAATGTAGATACAATTTCTCAACGTGGTGACCCTCTTTATGATCATCGTTCTGCACGATACATGTTATTATTGGCTGACACCCACTTAGCTAGTTATGAAGATAAGGAAGCTCGTTATTATGAAACTGTATTTGATATTTGGACCGCTACTCACTCTTCCATAACATCCTGTGAGCAAAAAGAAAAAGGACCTATTGAAAGATTGGAAGATTTTCCATTTTTTAATAGAGAAGAAGGATTGAAATTTACTAAAAAACATAATATGGGAACTATTGGAATTAAAGATCCATTTACTGGTAAACCTACTGCCATTCCCTCCCGATTTGATGTTAATCTTAATTGTGGTCAAGGAGTATTCTGGACAGTTGACCTATTTAACGCAATAAATAAAGAATTTCATGAAAAAACGATTAAAAACGTTGAGAAGAATAACCCCTTTGTATCTATTTGTAGTCCTGCCTTTGGTATGAAATATGAACTCGGAATAGCAATCGAAGGAGAATTATCCTTCAGTGCAAAAGAGATTGATATCTATCAAGAACAAAACAACATTTCTGGACCAATCGGATATATTATTCCTAAAAGGATTACAAATATTAGCACTCCTGTTGATCGTCGAGGAAAGATTATATATAGCGAATGGGATTAAGGAAGTTCTACTTTGAAATCCTTAGAGGAATTTATTGGTAAAATCTGGTCTTCATCGTCAATCTTTGAACCTATTGAATACCTAGCTGATACGATCGGTCCAAGACCTGCTGGTAGTGGTGGTTGTGAACAAGCGAAAGATTTCATTGTTAACACAATGACGAATTTTTCATTTGATGTACAATTACAACATTTTAATCATAAGAGATGGAAAAATGAAAACACTACCCTCAAACTAGGAATCAAAGAAATTCCTTCTTTTCCTTATGATTTTTCAGAAAATGGAAATATAACTGCTAAAATTGTTCACTTGCAGAACCCTAATGAAAATACACTTGAAGAACTTGATTGTTCTGAATTAATTGTTCTCTATGAAAATTCAATGAATTTTATGGGTGCTAGAGGATTTTCAAGAGAAAAAATAATAGAAACTGTAGAACAGAAAGGTGCTTTAGCATTTATTGAGATGAATAACCAACCTGGTGGAATTATTCAGAAATGTGCTTTACAAGAAAAGTCCAAAATACCAATAATTTCTGTTTCATATGAGGCTGGCAGTTTAATTTTAAGGAAAAAGGATAAACAAATTTCATTGAATGTATCTGGTTCATTTGAAGAGATCGAATCAACCAATATTATAAGTAGTTTAAAAGCTACCAATAAAAAAGAAATTTTGGTTCTTGCGCATTATGATTCCACAAAGCATTCTCCAGGTGCTTTTGATAATGGCACAGGAATCGCTACAACATTAGAACTAGCTAGAGATATTTCTCAATTTAATCAATATCAATTATCAATAAAATTCGTTTTCTTATCAGCGAGCAAGGTTAATAACAGTGGAGCTACTGCCTTTATTAATAAATTCCTATCAACTATAGATGAACAATCATCAATATTCCTTGTTATGAATTATGATACTACAGCAATTCCACATGGCACGAGAAATGGTGTTTTAGCTAATAATTTACAGTTATTTGGCAATATGAAATCCTTTTTAGATAAAAATGGTTATAACATTAATTTTACTCCAATGCCAATATTTGGTACTGATGCAGTACCATTTTATAATCTTAAACTACCAATTTTTGTGTTAAATCAATGGAAAACTCCATCATATATCAATACTATTTATGATACTCCAGAAAAATTATCAATAGATTCGTTGAAAAATTCAACTGCAATAGCAGGAGCAGTGCTATGGAATTCATTAAGTATTGCTCCAATGTTTGAATAAATAATGAAAAAATATTCTATTTGAATATATTTGAGGTTAAATATATGGATAAGCGATTATGGCAGATTGCTGATTTTAAAGTACGACCAGGAGCAAAAAATTATCATTATGCTGCGTTAGCATCAATTGATGAAAAGAACAGACCCTATGTACGGTTAAGATCTCCAACAGTTCAACGTAGAGTAAATGATTTGAGAAAAGATTTAGATGAAATGTTATCCTCTGGTCGAGCTAGACTATCACCTGAAGAAATTAAATCCCTAATTGAGCTGGATAAAGCGTATCAAGACATAATTGATCCGAGAGAAGAACTAATTCTTTTAATGGAAGAATTTGGAAACCCAGATCACGTAAAAAAGACTTTAAATAATTTTAAAAATCATAATCAAGGTGTTTTAGTCACATTAGAAACTGAAATTATCATGATTAATGGTAGGCCATGTAATGCCAGAGTCACAGATGGAATAGATGGGATTTTTGACGTTTGTCTTGAAGAAATTTGTTTACCTGATCATCCATATTTTCAATACCGGAAAAAGCGATATATGATTCAATTGGCTAGTTTTCACTTAGGATCATTTGCACCTGAAGATAGAGAAAAACGCTTTGATGAATCTATACACAGTATGTTCACACTTAGAACAACACATATTGATTCTTTTAACCATCGTTACGAACATAAGGCTAGGATTCCTCTTGATGTCCGATTAGATAATCCATCCATTGCTGCTGAATTTATTAATCAAAATCCTTGTGGAGTCATTGCATCCATTGATCATAACACCAACAACGTGACAGCTATTCCTGTAGATGCATTTGCTGTTCCAGAGTTAGGTGAAGGTGTATTTATTGAAATTGATATTACACAATCGCTTGGGAAAGCAATGTATGATAGAATCTTGGATAATTTAAATGAAAATGATCCTTATATTTCATTTTCTAATCCAGCTGTAGGTATGGGAGCAGAATTAGGCTTAGCTTATGAAGGAAAGGTTAAAACTTCAAATGGTTTAATTAAAAAGGTAAAAGAGGTTCATTTTTTACCAAAAGGATTTGAAATAATTTATTTGGACCCACAACGTATCACAGATGTGTCCACGCCGCAAGATAGACGAGGTAGAATAATTTACTCTCACTTCAAAGAGATTGGATAAGTAATGAATATTATTACCATTTTTATTTCAGATTATTTTCACTGCAATTCTTAATAATATATCCAAACTCATTTGTATTTTTCTTGCTCCACTATTTTAAAATATGATATTAAACGATAAAATATCCCTTTTTCTTTTTTAAAGCCATTTAAATAATTTCACTGAAGAATAAATGCGATAATATTCTAATTTTAATGGTTTTATAATCAATAGGTTGATTGGATGAACGAAAGTTAGTATTTAATTTTTCCAAGGCTGTTAAAAGGAATATAGCAGTCTTAGAATTCGTTATTTTTGCCTTTATTTCAATTCTTCCCAGAATTCCTTTGGTGGGTGTTCAATAGAATCAACAAGTCTAAGATCATGATAACAGAAGTCACAATACGAAGCTCCTTCCATAAGAGTTTGATTTCGTGTTAATAAAAAGCTAGGATTCATATTCAGGGTAGCTTCAAAATCATAATGGCAACAAACAGCATAGCTAAGTTCTGGATCATTTAATTCTTTCATTACTTCGTACCATTTACACTTTGTAGTTTTAGTCCCAATCTTTCCTGGATGAATAGTAAAATTGATAAAATCATGACTCTGAAATTTTTTTTGAAATTCTTCTCCTGCAGGTCTCATATCTACAAGATGTTCTAAGTATTGGGAAGGGTCTCTAGAGAACTTTGTAATCATATCAATATAGTCTTGGTAATAGTTAATAGCGTCTTTTTTAGGCATAATTTTAAGTAATGATTGGATAAGTGCGTAACTAAAGAAAAGTGATGATCTTAGATAATCAAAAACATCTATAGATACTGTTTCAGAATTTAGAATGATATCATGAACTTCTAGGTTCATACATGCAAATAGTGTACCTAACGCTTTATGAGCCAATAATGGATATTCATTTAATATTTCATATTCAGCAAGAGATAAACTTGGAATTTTCTTTAATTCTGTCCAGTTATTGTTAAAATGATCTAAAATTTTTTCAAAAAACTGAGGATGTGATTTTTTAATTTGAGAAAAAAATAGATCTAACCGTTTCAATCCTGTATTTGCATGTTGAATAATATTAACATTCATTTCTGCTTTTTTATTGTAGCTTCTAACAGATATAATTTGCATATTAGAACCTCTCAGACTAAATCGCTTAGAAGGTATAATGCTTTTTAATCCATTCTTGATGTTGATTTTACCTGTAATAATTTATGGTATAGCACAAAATTTGAAAGATTGCTTAAATTTCTGTTATTTTTCTCCCCTGATGACTAGTTAAACGTTCCTTAAGTTCTGCGTTTATATTTACTCTTCGAATTATTATTGTTTCTAAATATCGTTGAAGGTAGGTGCGTTATTTGGCGAACACCAGCTGAAACTGGTAAAAGACGAAAGTAGTTCTTCATCTGTGTTATTACTTCAAGAAGGACGGTAATTTCTTTTACTTCTCCAAATTCTTGAACTCTTGTTAATATAATCAGAGGAATTACCCCAATAAAAGTCGCGATTATAAAAATAACATCTAAATAATTGATAAAAGACAACCTAACCTCAATGAGTAGATCAGCAAAAATGCCTGCTATCAAAGGTGCAAAACCTGCAGCTATTGCGATTAAAATATTTCTGACCGCCAAATAGGAAGTAGCTGATCCTTTAGGAGCAAGCTTCAACCCTATATTTAATGTAGCTAAGTTGATACCTG
>JAEOUE010000123.1 GCA_016839515.1 Candidatus Hodarchaeum mangrovi | reverse complement strand
TTTAAATCTACTAATGCTTGTTTCACTATTTTTAGAATGCTAAAGTTACCACAACCTGGGCACCATGCTATATCTGTTTCTGGGGGCATATCAAAAATACTGACGTTCATCATCTCAACTCCTTTATACAAGTTCCTCCAAGTATTTCTTTATCTCTTCTACTGAGAATGGCATTCCATTATATTTCAATAACTGTTTATTTACCCTGAAGTTAAATTCTGATTGCAACAACTTACCAAATTGTGACGTGGCATTATTTTCAACCATAATGGTAGTCTGTGCCTTTTTTAGATATTCCAATGACTTTTTATTGAGCGGATAGACTTGTTTAAAGTATAAAAAAGCTATATCGCTTCTTCTAAGCTCTTCTAATGCTTCCTTAATTACACTATAATTCGAGCCCCAACCAATTACTAATATTTCATAATTTTCATCACCAAAAAGTTCTGGTTCTATAGCTTCTTCTATTAAAAGTTTATATTTCTTGTATAATCGTTTTTCTACCATTTTTGGTCTTAAATGATGAACATCTTCAGTTATATGTCCATCTTCTGTGTGTTCATCGCTATCTACATTAACTACTCCATCACCGTATCCTGGAATTCCTCTTGGACTTATTCCATTTTCTGTTAGTTCATACCGACGATAATTAGATTCTGTTTTAACGATATGTTTCTCATTATTAATTTTCGATACATCTAAATTAGGAATTGAATAGTGTGAGTCTACAAAGAACTGATCTGTTAAAATGAAAACAGGAATTTGATATTGATCTGCAACATTAAAGGCTTTGTGTGTCAGATAAAAACCATCCTCTGGCGTCCCTGGTGCATAAACTACACGGGCAAATTCTCCATGAGCTGCGTTAACTACATGTGTTAAATCTTCTTGACCTGTTCGTGTTGGTAGACCTGTTGCGGGTCCAGGGCGTTGAGCTATATGCAGGACCATTGGGGACTCAATCATCCCAGCTAATGATAAGCCTTCAGTCATTAGGGCAAATCCACCACCAGAGGTAGTTATCATGGCTCTTGCTCCAGCATACCATGCTCCTATACCTTTATTTATAGCTGCGATTTCATCTTCAGCTTGATCAATAATTATATCAAAATCTTTAGCTTTTTGAGAGAGAAAAACTAGAATACCAGTCGAAGGTGACATAGGATATGAAGAAATAAAGTTTATACCCGCAGCGATGGCCCCTAATCCTATTGATTGTGTTCCACTAAGAAAAACATTATTCCTTATTGATTTATCTGTTGGAACTGTAATCCTTATTTTATTGGCCTCATATAGTTCTTTTCCAATTTTAAAACCCCTCCTTATTGCAGTTATGTTTTTTTCTATAACAGATTCCCCTTTTGGAGCAAAGCGATTCTTAATATAATCTATAGGGGACTCTTCCGAGACTTTGAAGAGAGCAGCTAAAACTCCTACTGCAACAATATTTGAGTAGATTTTTCCTCCTATTTCCATTGCTATGTCAGTAAAGGGAATCTTTATCATATTTTCAGGATTCTTAACTAATTCAACATCAATATTAGTTTCTTCTGCTAGTATTGAAGTGTTAGAGCTAATACGACCCTTTACATGCTTCATTGCTTCTGGACTGAGGGGAATAAGCACATCAATTCTATCAAGAAAAGCTGTTGCACGTTTTGAAGAGACTCGGATGACTGTTGAATTTGTTCCTCCTCTTATTCGTGACATAAACTCGCTTGTAGAATAAGAATTATATCCAGCAACTCTAAGGATTGCTGTAAGTAATTCTTCTACTGTAGCTATCCCTTGACCAGCTGCTCCGCAGATAACAAGTGAAATATCATTTTTGTATTCCAAAATTCTTACACACGCTCCTGATTTGATATTAATATGCAGAGGTTATCTAAATTTTATGTTACCAATTTTTCTATTCAAGAAATAAAAAATTTAGGGATATTTTTTTTTTGATTGATATGTTTATCGAAGAAGACACCTTAGGACTTAAACACAGAGGTTTTTAATGAATATTGATCGAATAAATTCTCACTTTAAATTTTTTTCTCGACACAAACAAAAGAGGAGAAAGAAAGTTTCTAGTAAATTCGATGATATTCAATCCAAAATTTGTTAATTGTATATGTTATTAAGTTTTAATTAATATCATATGGTTGAGAAAAGAAATTTGAAATAGAGAAACAACTGCCTAGTCATTAGAATGAAGATTTTTCAAATGATGTAATTGTCAAATCCATTAATTGATACATTTTGGAGGATCTTATCAAATGAGTGTCAGAGATGTCATTAAAATAATAGATTTCACTTTTCAGGGCATTGATATCGCTGCCTGTATATCTATATGCGATTCAGACGGCTTAGTCCTTTATAACGTAGGAGAATGTGCTGATCAATGGCTTCTCGAAGCAATTAGCGCTTATTTAATAATGGCTTTTGAATCAACCATGGAGAAATTAAAATCTTTTAATGAGGTTCTCGATTCTTTAATAATTAACTCAGGCGATTTTGTTTTTTATATAGACGATCTTCGTGGAAAAGAAAACTTGTTTATTATTATAAAAACTTCTACAGAGAGGATGCAAAAAGTACTACCTTTTTTAAAAAATGCGGTAGGATCTATTGAACGTTCTCTTATGGATTTGGGTTAAATATGGGAACTCATAGAGTGATAAGTCTCATCGAGGAGATTTTTGGAGGGATTGAATTACATGCATGCTTTTCGCTTGTGGATTCAGAAGGATTAGTACTCTATTCTACTGGTGATTGTTTAGATCAGATGTTATTAGAAGGTCTTAATGCTCAATTAATTGTTGCCTTTGAATCAACATTAAAAGCCTTTCAGGATATTCCCTTCTCAAATTCTTCATTGGATTATATTCTTATTAATTCTGGAGATATAATGTTTTATGTGGATGATTTAGCGGGAGATTTAGGACTATTTCTTATAATAAGGACGAGAACTGATCTTATGGAGAGAGTTTTACCCTTCTTAAAGAGCTTTGTTAAAACAGTTGAGAAAAATTTGACTAAATCTAGGTGATATTGAATTAAATATCACATTCCAGCTAGCAATTATGATGTAATTCCTATCAAGGTTAGAATATTCTTTTTAATAGGTTTTATTACTTTTGAAGAAGCATTTATTACATTGTTAATATAGACATAAATCCATCCTAAAGAAAAAAAAAGATCTCTGGTGGTCAAAAAATGGGAAAAAGAAGAAGTTTCTCAAGTAGAAAGTACAATTGTCCTACAAAAGAAGTTGAACCAAATAACTTTTTAGAAAATGAACAGATTTATGAGTTATTGAAAACTAAAGATACATATTCATTTAATCAAGAGTATGGATTGAGATTATTGAACTGTGTTCATTGTAATGCGTGTGAAACTTCTGAAGAAAGATGTCACCTAAATAAGAAATTTTTAGACGATGGTAATACTATTACTGGGCTTGATAGAATGAAACATAATTTCGAGGCTAATCGTACTCCTTATCTATCTGGAGAAATGCGTATTAAAAGGCCAGATGGAATTCCAGAAAAAAGTGATACTCTTTACTATATGGGTTGTCTTTCCACAATCCGTGTTCCTCAATATACAACTGATTCGATTAAATATTTACTCAAACAAAATATTGATTTTACAATATTAGATAAAGAAATCTGCTGTGGATACCCATTTTATGTTTCTGGTGCTTTTTCTGAATTTGAAAGGAGTAAAAAAGAAAATCTCGAAATTTTTAAAGGGTATAATAAAATCATTTGTACGTGCCCAGCTTGTTATTTTGTATTTAATGCTCATTATAAGAAAGATAGTAATATTGAATTTGTGTTTATAACTGATTATCTTCAACCTTCTGAAAAAAGAAGAAAGGGGAAAGTAGGTGTTCAACATCTTTGTCAGTTGATGTATCGTGGTTTTCCTGGAGTAGATATTCAGTTTAACCGAGTTTTGGAGAAATCAGGATATGAAATAATCGATATCCCACATAAATGTTGTGGTGGGGGGATTGGATATATGCATAGACTTGATGTAATTGATAAAGTTGCAGAAGATAGAATACAGGCCTTTCAGAGAGGTGATTTCTATACTTCATATTGTCCTGCATGTTTTTGGATTCTATATTATTTTGGGAAGAAGATAAAAATTCATCAAAAACTCAAAAATCCATTTGAGCTATTATTATGAGTGTATTGTATCAAATAACATAATAAAAGGATGAATTCTTAAGATTCCTCTTGAATTATATCATCTTTGAAATTGAGTCTTTCAAGGTAGGATAAAAAATTTTAACTAATATAAACACCAAAAAATATCTAGGATATCTAATTTAAGGACCGTCTGAAAAATCAGAAGAGGGATGTTCAGAAAGGTTTTGGAAAAAACTTTAGCAGTCTTAAAAATATACTTATTTGCAATATCATTCTTGAAAATAATAGTTATAATTAAATTAATTGAGTTGAAAACGCGTATGGGTAAAATTAGAGTGGCAATCGCTGGGTTAGGTAATTGTGCTTCCGCATTAGTTCAGGGAACTCATTACTATCGCAATGAAAAAGAAGATCAACGGGTTCCTGGTTTAATGCATGTAAAGTTTGGTGATTATCATGTTCGGGATTTAGAATTTGTTGCTGCTTTTGAGGTTAATCAAGAAAAAATTGGTAAAAAGATAAGTGACGCAATTTGGATGCCCCCAAATTGCACACCGAAATTTTCAGAAGTTCCCGAGATAAAAGGAATGGTTTATCCAAGCCCAATTTTGGATGGGGTTGCTCCTCACATGCGAGAATCTTTTCATTGTTATTCTGAATCTGAAATAAAATCAATAAACATTGCAGAGATACTTAGAGAAACAAAATCAGACATCTTAGTCAATTTTCTTCCTGTAGGGAGTGAGGAAGCTACTCAAGTATATGCACAGGCATGCATAGATGCTGATGTTGCATTTGCTAATGGTATTCCTACTTTTATTGTTTCAGATCCTAGTAAAGAATGGCCAAAGAAATTTGAGGCAAAAGGTCTTCCTTGTGCTGGAGATGATATAAAATCCCAAGTAGGAGCAACAATACTTCATAGAGTCTTAGCTAAATTGATGCTTGATCGTGGAGTTGAAATTGATAAGACTTATCAGCTTAATGTAGGTGGAAATACCGATTTCGAGAATATGAAATTTGAATCACGCTTGAAGACTAAAAGAATTAGTAAAACAGAAGCAGTTACATCTCTTATGCCACATGATGTTCCAACTCGCATAGGTCCATCTGATTATGTCCCGTTTCTAGAAGATCGTAAGATATGTTATCTGTTATTGGAAGGTAGAAAATTTGGTGATCAACCTCTTTCAATTGAAGTGAAATTAAGCGTGATAGATAGTCCCAATTCTGCAGGAGTAATGATTGATGTTATTCGGGCACTTAAAATAGCTCTTGATCGTAATGTAGCTGGTCCATTAATTTCCATGTCCTCCTATGCGTTCAAACATCCTCCTGTCCAAATACCTGATTTCGAGGCTCGTGAGAGAGTTGAAGCGTTTATTCGTGGAGATATTGAGAGATAAAGTTTGAATATGGAGTTTTGAAGAAAATTTGTCAATCAAAACCATTCTACATGATTTTTATGATTTGACCAGACTTCCTTTAGGGATAATGGGAGCTTTATTTGGGTTTACTTCAGGTGCTATTGTTGTAATGGTCGAAGAGCAAATGAATATTTTATCACTCTTTTCAACTCCAAAATATTGGCCAATTACTATTTTAGGACTTACTATCCCTTTTCTTATTGTCGGGGCTTCCATGGCAATTAATGATTACCATGATTATGAAGCTGACCGTATTAACAGTAGAATGGATCGCCCTTTGGTTCGTAATCCTAATTTAAATCCCAATATTGTCCTTTTTTTAGCTTTATCTATGATTGCTTTAGGAATCTTGATTTCTTACCTTTTATTTACCAACAATATACTTGTTGTTCTTGGTGTTATTTTATTCAGCTTTTTGGGTATTTCTTATAACTTATGGACAAAGGAAAGAGGGATATTAGGTAATATTACTGTTGCAATTTCTGATACAGCTCCAGCATTACTTGCATTGATAGCTATGGAAGCTAAAGATAAGGGTACTATATTTCTTGTTTTTGTTATGGCTGGAATAACTTTTTTTGGGG
>JAEOUE010000122.1 GCA_016839515.1 Candidatus Hodarchaeum mangrovi | reverse complement strand
TTAAAAAATGTGTTGAAAAGTTTATTATAATCAAAAATCTTCTGTTGAACTTACTTTGATAGAAATTTATTCAGTTAATTATACTAAATAATGATGATGTATAATGATTGATCCAAATAAATTCTTAACACTCTTAGAGAAGAGATTTCAATATATCAGTGGTGTACCATGCTCTTATTTTAAAGATTTTCTAGCTTTTTTAGTTTCTCATGAAGCAGAAACAAAATTAAAACACATTTATGTTACTAGGGAAGATGAAGCTATAGGTATTGCTTCTGGTGTAGCTTTTACAGATAAGAGAGCAATTGTTTACTTGCAAAATAGTGGTTTAGGAAATATCGGAGACGCTTTGACCTCATTAGCCCAGTTATACAAACTACCAATACTAATGTTAATCAGTTATAGAGGGCTAGAAATCGATAAAGATTTTCCTGAACATTCACTTATGGGGGAAGTAAATGAACCAGTTCTGAAAGCCTTAAAGATTCCTTATTGGGATTTACTAGAAGAAAATTGGGAAAAAAGAATGATTGTAGCTATAGAAAAAATGGAGGAAACTTCCTCTCCAGTCGCTTTGCTTGTCAGAAAAGGAGTATTGTGTCAATGAAGGGTTATGAAGTAATTTCTGCTCTAAAAAGCCATCTTAATGAGAATGATATAGTTGTAAGTTCTAATGGAAACATCAGTAGGGAAGCTTATCATTTTCTTCCTAAACCTCAAGTTTATCTCAGAGGTTCTATGGGTTTACCAGTTTCTGTTGGATTAGGTTTGGCATTAGCTAGCCCAGACAAGAAAGTTATCGTAATAACAGGAGATGGTAACTTTTTAATGGGTTTAGGTTCTTCTATTACTGCTGTTTTTTACAAACCTAAAAATCTGAAAATTCTCATTCTTGATAATAACCAATATTATACTACTGGCGGCCAAAAAACTGTTTCTTCAGTTATTAATTATTCTAAATTCTTTAATTCATTAAATATAGAATTTTATTGTTCCAAAAGAGCCTCGCAGGACCATCTAGATTATGATTTAACTAAATTTCTCAATTCAGATACTTTTTCAATTTTACACTTAATCATCAAAGTGTCTAAAAAGGATTTAGAAAATATTCCTTGGCATCCAGAAGAAATCAAAGAAAGATTTCGGATCACGCTTGGTAGCTAACAGACAATTAGTTTCGATATGTTCATAAAGATTATTTAATTCATCAAAAACCACTATTAAAATATTTTTTGACAAAAAATTCCCTCCTCACACAAGAAATCCCCAAATGTTTTTTGATTGAGGTTAATGATTCGTTTAGAGATGTTTGGGATTATAGGCTACTAACTTGCTGTGAAAGGAACCGATTCTGGATGTCATAAGCAAATGCGGAGAGGATGGCTATCAACATTAATCCAAGCATGCTGAAACCTAAAGTCCATTGAATACCATAAGTTAGATCGGCATTAATGAACCACAGTAATGGATATCCAAAAATTGCGATTTCTACTCCCGTCCAGAAAATTATCACTAAAGCGATAGGAGAATACGGCCATAACTTAGCAAGAAATCTCCGTACATTATCAGAGAGATGTACATACCACCAAGTTAGCGGTTTATTTATCCTAGTTGCCATAAGTGTGGCAAGTAGAGTAAAGAATATTGGTGCGAAGCCACCTCCAACCAACCAGAGCATAATTGAAAGAAGAAACAGGATTCGAGCACCATATTTCTTTTCAATGAAAAAAATTGCCCAGATTGTTACAATTAGACCGAAAAATATTGCAAGGACACCTGTCCAGAAATAGTTAGGAATTATTGTAATAGCTTTTTCAGTTGCATACTCCCAGAACCTTTGTCTTGGACCAATTGCATCAATCCATATGCTATCTGGAGTCATTTTCCCTTGAAGTACTTCTAGAATCCCATGTTCTATACCAGCTAATCCAACAAGAACACCTAGAGTTGATGTGATCACTCTTGGTGCATTATCATTATCCCAAATCTGTTTTCGATTTATTAGTGTCATTATTTATCCGTCTCGATTTTTATTTTTTAGTATTTGAAGGGAACCCGTTATTTTTAATCCATTGGATTGTTTCCTGCAATGAATCTTTGAGGGGTCTTGGTTTCCAACCAAGGTCTCTCTGAATTTTCGAAGTATCTGTATAAATACAGGTTTCAACACTAACCCTTGCTTCTTCGCGTGTAACATCTGGTAGAAAAATTGCAAATAATTTCATTAACAGAGGAGACATCTGAAACCGAGGTACCTTTATTTCGGAGTACAAACCATGAAGCAATTTTAAGGTTTCTTTAAAAGTTAAGATATTTGTTGCACAGATATAACGCCCCTTTGCCTTTTTCTTTTCGTAAGCTAAGATATGAGCTAAAGCAACATCTCTAACATCAACGAAATTAAGTCGCATAGGCGGAATCATTGGAAATTTGTTTGATAACATATCTTCCATAATCTGAGTTGTCGGGGTATGTCTATAGAAATTTGGGCCAATAATATATCCTGGATTAATTGTTATTAGGTCTAAATCATTAGCATCCGCGTACTTCCATGCTTCCCACTCCGCTTTATATTTAGCATAATAATAGGGATTTTTAGCTTGGTGGTACCAATCATCCTCATTAAAAGGTTTGTCAGGAGTGGTTCCCATTCCGACTGCTGCCATACTACTAGTCCAAACAATGCGTTTCACCCCTTCTTTTTTTGCAGCTTTAAGAACATTTAATCCTCCAGTTACAGAAGGATCGATAATGTCAGATTGCGGATCTTTTGCTTTGAGGGCAAAGACTGCTGCAACCTGAAAAATTCCATCAACGCCTTCAACCGCCTTTCGAAGTGTCTCAGGTTTCATTAAATCAGCATCTACTATTTCAATACCAAGATCTAATAGGTGGTTATTTCTCTGTGTATTTTGCGAGTCTCTTACACCAGCTCGAACTGTATAGTTTCGTTTTAGCAACTCTTTTACTAACGTAAATCCTAGATGTCCTGTTGCACCTGTAACAAGAACTTTTTTCCCGTTTTTTTCCATTTTTAATCACTTTTTAGGTTATTATTTTGTATCGGAAAGTTTAAAAACTTTCAACTAGTGGAGAGTTTAATCAATTAAAAATAATTTTCCGTAATAAAAAAACTAAAAACAGTTTATTTGGTGAAAGGTATGACAACTATTCAAGATGAGAATATCCTTGAACGATATGGGCTAACAACGTATGAATTTGCAGCTTATAGGACATTACTTCATCGAGGTGCCTGTGATGCAAAGGATCTCTCAGAAAATTCAAAAGTTCCCACTGGAAGAAT
>JAEOUE010000027.1 GCA_016839515.1 Candidatus Hodarchaeum mangrovi | reverse complement strand
TATTCTTGCCCCTGCTATATATTACGCTAAAAATGGTTTCCCAATAAGTCCTGTTATTGCACAAGTATGGAAAGAATTAGAACCCAAGCTTTTTCTTAATGAAGGAGCCACTAATACTTATTTAATTAACCAAGAGCGAGCTCCTGTTATAGGAGAAATTTTTAAACAACAAAAATTAGCTGAAACATTAGAAAAAATTGCTAAAGAGGGCTCTCGGGTATTTTATGATGGGGAATTAGCTATAAATATTGTACAATTCTTTGAAGATAAAGGAGGCTTTATTTCTTTATCTGATCTTACTGATTTTAAAGCTGAATGGACAAAACCAATTTCAAAAGAATTTTATGATCATACTTTGTGGGAACATGGGCCCAATGGACAAGGATTAGTTACTCTCCTAATTTTATCGATTGTTGAAGAATATGATATTGGTCAATATTCACATAATTCGATAGATTATTTACATTGTTTGATTGAAGCAAAAAAATTAGCTTTTGCTGACGCTTTTGCTAATATTGCTGACCCAGGGTGGATGAAGATTTCAACTGAAGACTTTTTGACTGAAAAGTATGCTCAAACAAGATCGAGTCAAATTAATCCACTCCAAGCTATGCGCGATCTTCCGAGTGCATTGAACATGGGAGAAGATACTATTTATCTAACCGCTGCTGATAATGAAGGAATGTCAATATCATTTATAAACTCTCTATTTTATGGATTTGGTTCTGGTATTGTAGATTCTGAAACTGGTATAGCTTTTCAGAACAGAGGAGCTGGATTTTCCTTAAAGAAAAATCATCCAAATCAATACGCGCCTAGAAAACGTCCTTATCACACTATTATTCCTGCCTTGGTAACTAACTCAGCAAATGATTTTATTTATTCATTTGGAGTCATGGGTGGTCATCATCAACCTCAGGGTCAAGCTCAGGTATTTTTAAACATGGTTCTATTTGACATGGATCCTCAATCAGCAATTGAGGCTCCTAGGTTTAATCATGATCAACTTTCTAATGTTGTTGGGTTTGAGGATCCTATCCCAATCTCTATTAGAATGAAATTAAGAGAAAAGGGTCATCATGTGGTAGATTGTGTTGGCATGAACTTTGGTGGTGGTCAAATTATCAAAAAGGATCTTGGAACTACCATCTATGTTGCAGGGTCAGATCCACGTAAGGATGGGCAAGCCCAAGGATATTAAGAGTTATAATTTAAAATTAGATTTTTGATATAGAATAAATTTTAAGTTGTAATCCTAGAAAATTTGAATAAATATGAAATAAGGTTGAATTAATGAACAATCTTTCAAACAATGAAACACTCCTTCTAGAAGCAAAAAATGAAATTTATACTTGGGCAACAAACGATTTAACATGTTTATTAGCCAAAGAAGTAATGAGTATTGGATTAGCTAAAATAAAATATTTTTATAGGTCATTAGGTGAGGATCCATTCAATGTAATCACGATATTTGGACCTGATGGTGGTATTACTCGAAATAAAGAGCGATTCAATGAAGGGGTCGGATATGGTTGTTTGGTAGCCACTAAAGATTATATATTTCCTAGTTTACTTCATCCTAATGGTTGTGGTTATGGTTTTTACAAAATCCATAATCTTCCATCATTAAAAGATATTATGATAAAAATTGACAAAATTAAGAAAAATGGAATCCCGATTGGAAGTGAGAAAGGAAAATGGGATGTTTGGAAATCCAATCATTTTATTGATTTTCTTTTTCTAGATGATCTATATTCTAATGACCAAGCTATAAGAAGTTGGCTTACTCCTGGAAATTATGTATTAATCCATTCCTCTCAACAAACTCAGAAAGATCGCTTGAGTATGTGGTCTCAAAATGATTTCATTTCTTTCGAATCTCCCTTTGGAAGTGTTAAAGGGTTACCAAAAGAAAAAATAGCAGAATATTTTAATTTTTTTCAAAAAATGGAAACTTTTAGCAAGAATAAACGTACTTCCATTGCAAAAGAATTATTTGGGGAAGAAAACATTGAAATAATTTCAAATCCTACCCATCAAGGTTATTTTAAGGAAAATGGATTTCAAGTTATGCGGTTAGGGCTCTCAAATTCATTGCATCAATCAGGAGATAAAAATTTAAGACTTTTCCCTTTAGGATTTAATGGATATTCTTTTATTTATTTGTATGAGGGATTAAGAAATATTAAGAAGAATCATTGGACAGTTAAACAATTAGAAAGAGCTCAAAGCTATGGTCATGAAGAATTTATACAAAATGCAAACATTCTTCCTCATGGTGGAGGTTATAAATTACTCTATCCTTATTCCGATGTAGAAAAAATAATTTTTAATAATAAAATTTTTTTCAGATTAAGTAATGCTCCCATGAAGAGTTGTTTGATCATTCAGGACATAGAGGCTTTAGAATATGGTTATCGTGGCTCTAACGAAATCCTTCCCATGATCGAAAGATTAGAATTAGGAAAAAGAATTGCACGCTTCACTCCTGAGATTGTAATCAAACTTTAACTAGAAATTTCTAAAGAATATTCAAAAAATGTATTAGCTACTTTTTTAATCATCTATCATTTAAAATATAAACATGGGAAAAAAAAGGTTAAAACCACGCAAAGTACAAACCTTTCAAGATCGAAATGATCTTGCATTTCCCGGTAAAAAATCTTTATTAGAGAATATCCAAAATCAATTATCAATTAAAGGTGATGTATGGATACATCATGCTTATAATGTTCCAATGGATGATCCTCTCACCATTGACAGCGATAATACTCTTCAGTATCAAGATACAGTCATTATTCCCTCTATTCTACATACTTTAATGGATAAAACTGGTAGTCAGAAGACTACAAGCTTAGCAGCTATTTGTGGGATGAAAACACCAGAATTACTATTGATTCTTGATCCTGCTACCTTAAATTTAAGTGTAGTTACGAAAGAACGCCTTTGGATAACTGAAATTTTACTCAAAGAAGCTGGTTCTATCTTTCCAGCTCCAAATGAGCGTACTTTAGCTCTATGTAATCTTTACGATCCAAATGATATTGAAGTGATTCATGAGGACATATCTCTTGAAATTACAGGTCACAGAACTGAAGGTGGGATCACACAAGACAGTGCTATGGGTCCTCTTGATTCTAATTACACACCTGTTATCGGAAAAAAGGATCCTGGAAAAATTCTAAGAGATCCCTTGAAACGGTCTATGGATATTGGAGAATTAGTTTTAATGATCTCTGATGCAATCTCTTCTTCTGCGAAGATGTATCTTGGAACAGTTAATGTACGACTTCATGAGGATCGGGTATCGATGGAATACCCTAAAGAAGCTAATGTAGCTTGTATTAAACTTTTTAATAACTATATAGATGTGCTTGAAATCCGTTCCCCATCTCAACCTCACAATCCTGATTTACAGCTCCTTAATTTTCGAATTTATAGAACTAAACATTCTCGTAATTTGAAAATACTTATTGATTTATTGCATCTCCTCTGAGGTTCTCTTAATAGTATGTTCTTCAACAACTTTTTTAGCTTCTTCAACCCATATTCGGGTCAATTGGAGTGATTCTAGCTCATTACGTTTGATAAGTAATTGGTTTCGTTTTGAATCATATTCATTTCTCGTAATTAATCCTAATACAAAATTCCGTTCAATTTGATCTAATTCTGACTCAATAATTCCTTCTAAAGATTGAAAATACTGTAAGCATGCAGTAGTAATAGAATCTAGTAACATAAGTCCAATATCAGTGATAAAATAAACATAATGAGGCGTTGGAAAAGGTTCTACTGTTAATTCACAGAGATAATTTAATTTTAAAAGCTTTAAATGTTTTTCAACCGCTGGTCTGGATATTTTTAATTTCTCCGCTAGATCCTTGGGATTCATCGGAGTCTCACTTATTAATTTAACAATTTCTCTACGTGTAGAATCAGCAAGGATCTTTAGAATACTCTCAACTCGCTGTTCAAAAATTTTATCCATTAAAAATCCTCAAAGCAATTAAAATAATATATAAACTTAGAGGTTTGATCAAAGAACTTACAGCTTGTCTCTAAGACATACTATTTATGTCATCTAATAAACTCAATGGTTTATTGGATTAACTCACTATTTTAGAATATTATAAACATAATCTGAATCAATAATAAAATCAGAGATTCTTGTTAAGAATATTGAAAATTATTAAAGGTTATATAGGAAATAAGAAGGAAGAAGTGAATTCATTGTCAAATAAAGAAATAGATGATTTAAAAACCTTAATTAAATCATTAGATATTCGATTAAAAAACGATGAGATTTCCTCAGAGGAATATAAGGAATTAAAGCAGAAATATGAGCAAAAACTTGAAGAACAAATTCATCTTATTAAAGAAAAGAGTTTATTTCGTGGGTTGAGTTACATTAGCATTTCAGGATCAGGAAAAGTAACTGATTCTCAAATTAATATTTCTGGATCTGGTCATGTTGAAGGATGGCGTGGTGGATCTATTTCAATTTCAGGATCAGGGAGTATTTCAGATGAAGAAATAAGAATTAGTGGGTCTGGTACGTTACCTGGTGATATGAAGACGGAAAAGCTTATAGTTTCTGGGTCTTTCAAAGCAAATGGGGCTCTTGAGACGAATTCTTTTACAGCATCTGGATCTTATAAAATAGATGGGCCTTTAACTGTTCATGAAACACTTAATCTATCTGGAGCAGGTAAAATAGAAGGTCCTGTTGTTGCTGAGAATGCTAAACTCAATTGTAGTGGAGCACTGAAAATTAATGGGGATCTAGCATGTTTTGATGCAGAGATCAATGGTGCTTTTAAAATAAATGGAGATGTAAACTGTAGCAAATTTACATGTAGTTTAGAGGATAAATCATCTATTGAAGGGAATTTAATTTGCCTAGGTGACATTTATATAGAACAAGAAAAGCGAAAGGGAACCTTGACAGTGAATCAGATCATTTCCGAAGGCAAGGTCTACCTTGAAGGAGTTAAAGCTGATTATGTGGTAGGGACATCTGTTAAACTAGGGCCAAATTGTGAGATAAAACACTTTGAGGAAAAGACTGAAAATTAATTCTTAATTCACTAAAGATATGAATCAATCATCTAATTACGATCTTTCATTCACTCCTATGATCTCTTTTATCCATTCAAATGATCCTCTAATATTATGGTGTTATACTGGGGGTGGCCATCATTTTGAAGAAAATTTTAGGGCATTAATTTCAATTCTAGATTATTCCATTAAGGTTTTGATGGTATTCTCAAATTCAGGAGCATTAGTAGCAAACCGTTATGGTTTTTTTTATGAGATACAAAAATATACACATTTTAAAGAAAAAATTTTTTTTATTTTTGAAAATCAAGAGATTGTGAACTATAATATAGAGAAAATTCTTGTTAAAGGAGGTTTTCATTATCTTATCAATCGTTATGACCCAAGTTTTTCTGTCGCGCAATCTTTAAGCCAATACTCTTTTCACCACATCATTGTTAGCCCATTAACTTCGAATACAGCAGCGAAAATATGTACAGGGGTGAATGATACATTGATTACAAACCTAATTATTAATTCTGTCAAAATGGGCAAAGAAATTGTACTAGTACCTACTGATATGGAAGAAGGAAGTGTTATAACAAAATTACCTATTCGTTTTACTGGAGGATTAGGTGATCAGGAATTTGGGAATTTTTTTTGTAAATACGAGGCTATTAAATACATAAGAAAAACTATAACATTTCTTCCTGAGTTTTGTGTTGGTTGTAAAGTTTGTGTGCATAAACTACCTAATATTTTCACTTATGGAGATGTAATATCAATAAATGTTAGAAAGGTTGATGCTAGTAACATAAGTAAGTTAGCTAAAGAATTTACTATTATTTCTATTCCTTCGGATATTCCTAAATTAATTAAGAAGTGATTAATTAGTTTGAAATTGTTTATATTTTTCAATGAAGTCTTTTATAGATCTACCTAGAACAGAAAAGGCCTCTGTGACATTTTCACCTGATTTTGCTGATGTATTTAGGTATTTGATCCTAAATGGAATATTTTGGATTTCTTGTTGTGATTTTTCAATAAAGTTGTTCAATTCTTCCTCTTCAATTGTATTTGGTAAATCACTCTTATTTCCAAGAATTACATAAGGAACTTGTCTTCCTACATTGTTAAAAAGTTCTTTTTTCCAATTTTCTAAATTATAAAGTGAATCTGGTCGTGTACGATCAAAAACGAGGATAGCGCCATGGGATCCTTTATAATAGAGAGTCCTCACCGCAGAAAAACGTTGCTGTCCAGCTAAATCCCAGATTTGGAACTTATATTGTCTATTATCAATCTCGAGATTCTGGACCGCAAAATCTGCACCAATAGTCAAAATATACCCAGATTGAAATCCTTTACCAAGGAATCTTTCACGAAGGGATGTTTTTCCAACACCACCGTCACCCAATAAACAAATTTTATATAATGGCAATCAAGACCCTCTAATAATAATTAAATTAATAATCGACTTCATTCAAATCCATTTCCCATTGGGGATAGTGGAAAGTGGAGTTAAGGCCTACTTTAGATATAATTTTCTTAGCTCATAACAATAGAATCTGATATTGATTTAAACTGAGCTACTATAAATATTATAGTTTTTAATTTGAAAATCCTATCAAATTCTCTAGGATTTATTAGAATGTAAATCAATTGCTGATTAAATTCTGATGATTTTCTTTAATATCATCTGGAGAGTATTTTTTTATTAGATTCATCTTTAATTGAAACAATTTTTTGCTTAAACTAACCTTATAAATATGTGGGTTTAGTAGTCTTTTAAATGTTGGATCTAGTTTTCTGAATTGACTAATAAAATTTTTTTGGCCCTTTTTCCAGCTAAAGATTGTTTCCTTTAAGGTTATTCTTCCATTCTCCATAATTTTCTGATATAAAGGTTCAATTGTTACATTAGGGGGAATAACAAACTTTTTTAAAGGATCTATTGGATGAAAAATCGTATCTCCAGCTTCAATAGGATTTTCATGAGATAATCCTATCACATCAGCTAAAAATTTTCCTTTGGAATCGCTTACTCGCCAAACAGTTTTGTCTCCAGGATTTATAGTTTTTTGTGGGTTCTCACTAACTTTGATACGGGGTATTCCATTAAAAGCAACCAATTTATAGACTCCTCCCAACGCTCCTTGTTCTCCTCCAGTGATTAATCGCGTGCCTACACCATAAATAAGATGGTTTATTGTTTCATTACATATATTCTTATCATATTCATTGTTATTTCCTTGCTCTTTAATGTGTTGAACAATCGAGTTGATAGTATACTCATCCAGCTCGTTCGAGAGAATTATAGAAATATTAGGAAAACCCTCTTTTGAGAATGTTCTATATACTTCAAGTGCTAGATAAGCAAGATCACCAGAATCAATTCGTACTCCTTGTAATTCCTTTCCTTGCGCTCTCAGATATTTAGCAATTTGAATAGCATTGGGTAAACCTGATTTTAGTACATTATAAGTATCTAATAGTAAAATACAATTCTTTGGAAAAGAATTAGCATATGCTTTAAATGAATCATATTCTGATGGGAATGCTTGAACCCAAGAGTGGGCTTGTGTTCCTGCAATTTGACAATCCCAAATTTCGCCTGCTTTAACAAAGGAAGTACCTACACATCCACCAACTAAAGCAGCTCTTACACCAATGTAAGCGCTATCACCTTGCGCTCTTCTCAATCCAAATTCAACTATTTTCCCTCCTTTAGCTGAATGAGTAATTCTAGCCGCTTTAGTAGCAATTAAAGTTGAATAGTTTATTATATTTAGTAGGGCGGTTTCAACTAGCTGAGCTTCAATGAGAGAACTTGTAATTTTAATAATCGGTGTGTAAGGAAACATAATCGTTCCTTCCAGAACACCTTCAACAGTACCAGTAAACCTTATTGTTGAAAGAAATTCTAGAAATTCATCCTTGAATAAATTTTTTCTTTTTAAATAATTAATATCACTATCGGTAAATCTAAAATGTTTTAAATATTCTAAAGCTAATGAAATGCCACATGCAACAGAATATCCACCATTAAAGGGATTTTCTCTAAAAAACAAATCAAAAGTGGCTTTATCATTCATCTCGTAATTGAAATATCCTTGGCTCATTGTCAACTCGTATAAATCAGTGAAAAGAGCTCTGTTTTCCTTGTAGAACATATATCTTCAAGTAATACTATTTCATCAAAATTAATTATTTCTTTTTCTTTTAACTTGTTTTTTACAGAGAGAAACGTTTTTGTATCCTATAATTGTGAGGGAGATTAACTGGAAAAATTGATGTGATTTAATGGAGATTCAAGATATAAGGCTTGAAGGTTTAGTTAGAATTGGTCCAAATGATGCTTTAATTGTAATTGATATGCAAAATGATTTTTTACCTGGTGGTAGGTTACCAGTTGCCGAGGGGGATACAATTATCCCAGGTATCAATTTATTACTTGAAAAATTTCGCACTAAAGACATACCGATAATATTTACCCAAGATTGGCATCCAAAAGATCATTTATCTTTCGCTTCGATGCATGAAGGTAAGTCTCCATATGATCCTATTACGGGGCATGGTATAGGTCCAATTCTCTGGCCAGATCATTGTGTACAAGGTACAGAAGGTGCAAACTTCGCTCCAAGATTGAATACTGTGTATGCAACAATGATTCTAAGAAAAGGGCATCATCAGACAATTGATTCTTATTCCGCGTTCCTTGAAAACGATAAAGAGACTGAAACGGGGCTTCAATCATTTTTAAAATCAATAGGGGTTAAACGTGTCTATTTGTGTGGTTTAGCGTTGGATTACTGTGTTTTTTATAGTGCTATTGATGCTAGAAATTTTGAATTTGAAGTATATTATATTATTGACCTCACAAAGCCTGTAAATTCCCCTGAAAACAGTGTTGCTACTGCAATCTCAAAAATGAAAGAGAAAAGAGTATTTTTTATAAGATCTGATCAAATTTTAGACTATTAATTCTAGTTTTGTTCTTTCTGATTGGATTTCTCTGTAAAACGTGGTATTAAATAAAGTAAAAGTAACATACTAGCAGAAAGAGAAAGTCCTAGGGTCCCAAAATGCTCTTTTCCAAGCTGAATGTATGAATGAGTCGTAATGAATAACATTGCCCATGAAAGTGAAAGAGTAATCCATGCAAATACTCCTAAAGCTGATAATTGATTAAAAAACAATCGATTCAACAGTTTTTTCTCTAATGTCTGTAATTCATATGGGTCATATTCTTCATCAAGGATTGAGTATCTCCACCCGATATCCCAAATTTCATAAAATACCCAAGATATAACAACCCCTAAAGCTAATAAATATGCATCTGAAAGCCCAAAAATGACCCCAAAAGAAAAAAATCCTGAACTAAAGATTCTTAACTGTGGTTTTAAGGTTACAATTCCAAAAAGAGTGATAAATCCTATTAAAAGAAAAAAAATCCCAATTAAAAAATAAAGATGAACGCTTGCTGAAAGAATGGGAGATAATACTGTAAGCCAAGAGTATATTACTGGAATAAAGGAAAAAAATAGAAAGGTAAAAATCATTGCTAATTGGATTATCCAGATAAACGGTTGTAATTTCATTTTGTCCTTCTCACTTTAATCGTTTCATATTTTGGCCCATAAGGATACCAAAAAATCTGTGTAATTCCTAACTTTGATAATTGATTTGTTACATAATTCCTATCCAAAGCTAAAAGTCCATTTGCTAAAAAAGAGGCATTAGGGACAACTCTACTCTCTTCATAGATTGATTCTAAACGGGGCATGATAAGGATAATTTCATGTCCTTTTTCAGCTAATTCATTAAGGAAATTTAATATAATTCTATTGTATAATGGACTTATAAAAAATATCTGTGATATAGGAGGCAATGATGAAAGTAATCTACGTTGTAAACGTAGAGTTAATACTCCTTCATGTGCTGGAAATGAAGGTTTAACATCTATAAGTACTTCATTTATTCGTAATAATTGTCTTTTACCTGAAGCTGGAGGGATTTCCTCAACAAATTCCCCAATGGTGAAAAATCCTACCTTATTTCTTTGCGAAATAAGATATTCTACGGTACTTAAAGCAGCCATGACTCCTTCTTCTAGTACTCTTTGTGTGGATATAGTATGGTCAAAAATGATGAAAATACGTGCTGCTTGATCTAATGCATATTCATTTGTTGACAGTTTATTATATTTTGCAGTTACTCTCCAATTAATCGCTCGAAGTTCATCTCCTTCTTTGTAATCCCTCACACCTTGAAAATCAAAATCCCTTCCTTTATAAGATATACTTGGGATGTATCCTACTTCTGGTAATAATCTTTGACGATCAATAGGAAGTTCCCTAAGTTTGATTAATGATGGAACTACTGCGAAGGAAGTATACACTTCATGTAACTTAATTTTTTTATGAAAGTGGAGAATATCAAAACCTCGCGTTATCACTGGACCTAAAATATATCTTCCCCGTTTATGGCATTTTATTCCATAATTAAGGCTTATAGTTTCATTCTGTTTAATTTCAAATAACCAATGGTTCGATCCTTCATGAATTGTGCATTCCTCTGGAACTTTATCAACAATCTCAAAAACAGGTATACGGGGGCCATTGTTTAATATATCCAATCTCACATTTATGAGTTCTCCTTTTTCTTCAGTTCTATCTCTTGAAATCCACCTTTTAATGATGACTTTATCTATTGAAATTTCTTCAGTACTTAGGGAATAGTAAAAAATGATAATGAGAGGGAAAACTAGTCCTGCTAAAAGCCATAAGCGAAGAATAACACCCAAAATTAACAAAAAAAATGATATTATCAAGAAAGAGTCTAATCGAAAATATTTTACCAGTTAAAATCCTCCTGGCTTCTCTATTCTCTTCTCGGGGATTTTATTTCTTTCAATACCTTCTCAACTAACATATTTGCAGAAGTACCAGATAACCATGAACCAATTTCCAGAACTAATCTGTGACCTAATGCTATTACAGCTAGTTCCTTAATATCTTGGGGTATAACATAATCACGTTTTTCGAGTACAGCGTTTGCTCTAGCTAATGCCATCAAATCTAAAGAACCTCGTGGCGAAGCTCCAACCTTTACTTGAGGCATTTCTCTTGTATATTGTACTATATCAACAATATATTCTTTTATTTCATCAGAAACATAAACTTCTTCAACCGTTCGTTGCATGTTATAGAAAATATTTCGATCAATGATTCGAGTAACTTCAAAGGATTTCTGCTTTCTACCGATTCTATTTGTAAGAATGGTTTTTTCTGCTTCTTTTGAAGGATATCCAATGCTAATCTTAGCTAAGAATCTATCTATTTGAGCTTCAGGGAGTGCAAAAGTCCCCTCTAATTCTAGAGGATTTTGAGTTGCTACAACCAAAAAAGGTTTTCCTTCACCAGTTAATTTATAGGTGGTACCTCCAATTGTTACTTGATATTCAGCCATCGCTTCAAGTAAAGCACTTTGTGTTTTTGGTGTTGCTCTATTTATTTCATCTGACAATATAATATCGGCAAATATTGGACCCTCTTTGAATTCAAATTCATTAGTTTTTTGATTATAAATTTCTGACCCTGTTACATCTTGAGGCAATAAATCGGGAGTAAATTGGATACGTTTGAATTTACATCCTAAAGTTGAAGCAAAGGTTCTGCATATCATGGTTTTAGCTAAACCAGGATAATCTTCAAATAATAAATGCCCATCTGCAAGGAATG
>JAEOUE010000121.1 GCA_016839515.1 Candidatus Hodarchaeum mangrovi | reverse complement strand
TTGAAAAAGGAATTAGAATCGCAGATAAATGAGTTCAATTCTACTCTCGTTCCTCAAGAGGAAGAGCTTAATGAAATCCTTCAAAGGTTTAAGCAATTCTTTAATGACATGCAAAACCAATCTATGAGCAATTTTAATGCTTTAATTAGCGAACTGAAATCCTCAATTATTACAAAAAAAGCAGAAAATGAGAAAGTAATTTCAGAAGAGATCACAATATTAAAATCTGAAATTGACAATTTAATTTCCAATTTAACTTCTCAATTTCAATCTTATGATTCTAATTTTCACAGTACGATTTCAGGAGAATTAGTTAAAAGTTCTGAACATTTAATAAGTCAAACACGAGAATTTCAGACGAAAATCTTCTCTGTTGTAGATGAACTTCATAAAACATCTATCGAACACCTAGATGCAACCAATGAAATCATTCAATCCAGTTTTCAAACTGAAATAGCAACTCTAGAGAAAGAATTATCAGATTACTCAACAAAGTTTAAAGATGTAACAGCTAAGAATGAGGAAATTTTCAAGAATTACCTTTATTCATTAGATAAAATAGCTTCTCTAGTGAAGGATACAAAACAGCCCCCAGTACAAACAGCTCCAATTGTATCTAAAAATGCAACATTAATTTATATCAGGGAAATGATGGCACGGATGAAGGGTGGGATTACCCTTTTGTTGCCTGTATTAGCAGACATACCTATCCAAGAGATTTTGCAGACGAAGAGTCATCAAAGAGTAAATTTAGTCACAATTATAGATCCTACTGCACATCGTGATCTCTTGAAGAAATTATTCCAAAAACCAAATGTTAGGGTTCGTAGTGTTGATGCTGCTAAGTTTGTTGGAGTTGAGAACTATATTGCTGCAGATCGTGATGGAGAGGAAGTTCTTGTTGCTGTTAAAGAGGATCAAGGAGAAGTTGTCGCTATTGCTAGCCTTGCAGATGCCTTTATCAATTTGATGGGAAAGATAGTATTAGGGGATTACTTCTTAGCAAGATCTCAAGAAATAACTCGTGCAGAGGTTGGGATGTAAAACATCCTGATCCATTTTTATTTATTCTTTTTTTCTTTAATGACTTGGATATAAATCTCATAGGGCGGATTTAGTTCTTGTTCTGCGGTTATTAGTTCATCTCTGAATAGATATAGACAGGAGATGAGAACTCTTGCTCTTGATAACCGTCGTTCTTCGTCGGATTTGAATTTTTTTTCCATTTGAGTTACAACTTTAGAAAATTCAGCTTCTTTGTTCTTATCTTTCTTCGCAATTTGCTTGATAACCTCAAATGTTTTTTCCACGACCTCTTCAATTGCTACTCTGTCCAAATCAAGTTCATATTGAAAGTTTTCAAAATCTGCTAATTCAAGTCTTCGACGACGAGCTTTCTCATCTCCTTTTTTCTCTTGTTTCTTCTTTTCTTCTTTTATTTTTTCTAATTTCCTTTTTTCATCCTCTTCTTGAAGAGCTAAAAGGAGCTCTGCATAAAAAGATTCAGGATTTGCAGACTCTGCAAGGGATAATAAATCTCGTGTTACAAAATTCTCAAGGGGTATTTTAAATTGAAATTCTCTTCTTTTTGCTCGTATAGCAATTTTCTCCTCTTGCTTTTTTTCATATTGAATAGCCATACTTACCTTCTTTTTATGAATTCGGGCAGCAGAATAAATTGATTGTCCCAAAATCCGAAAATCAAGTCCTTGTTCAAGGAGTTTTTTATAGAACTCGGGTAGTATCTCCTTCAATTTAAAATCCTTTATATAGGCTACTCTCTCGGGAAATAAATCGGGATTTATTAAATAAACATAAGGTTCGTCTAAGAAAAATTGGCCTGAATGACTGAACATACGGATATAGTCATCTTCATCAGAATCATCTTCTTCGTCAAAAGTCTCAGATTGATCGTTTTCAGGCTCATTCATGAACTCAACTCCTTTTTAGAAGCTTTCAGCCCTTTCGAGTTGTTTATCTTCACTCATTTGAATCGAAAATACAGAGCTTAGTCCCTTAACATTTGTACAACCATATAAACGATCTGCCCATGCCATTAAAATATCACGATGACTGATTACAAGGAATTGAGCTCCAGGAGATGATGATTTAGTTTTCTTAATTCCTTCTTCATCTTGGCCCACCGTTCTACTCATTCTATGAAGTAATTTAGCGACTCTCCGAACATTCATTGGATCTAAAGCCGCGTCAATTTCATCTAATATATAGAATGGCTGCGCATCAACTGTTTGAACAGCGAATATGAAAGCTAACGCAGTTAGAGCTTTTTCTCCTCCTGACATTGCTTCTATTGAGGCTACTTTTTTCCCTGCAGGGTGTGCTTCAATAAACATTCCACCTTCAAAGATATCTTCTCCTTTCTTTGGATCCTTCTCTAATATCAGACGTGCACTTCCTCCTGACAGTTCGTTGAAGATAGAACCAAAATGTTTATTGACTCCATTGAACACTTTCATGAAGACTGAATATTTCTCTGTCTCGATATCCTCAATAAAATCCAGAATAATTTGTCGTTCCTCAATTAAAATATCTCTACGGTCTAATAGTTCAATAAATCGTGCATTTTCTTCTTGAAATTCTTTTAAAGCTCGCATATTGACTGGTTCAAGTCTTTTCTTTTCCTCACTCTTTCCATTGATGTCATTGTTGATTTTTCTTTCGTTTATATTTTTCAATTCTTCCGAATCTGCTGCTATAATTGTTATATTATTTTCTAAAGATTCATTTTGTATTTTTTCAAGTTCTACTGCAAATCGTTCTCTTTGGAGCTTAATATCAGTGATCTGTTCTTCATAAATTGATATTTTTTCATTTAATTTTTCCTTATCTTTTACCATTTGTCCTTGATATTTTTTCTGGGTTGAAAGGTCAGATCTTACGTCCTTTGTTTTCGTAGACACCTCTTCCTCTTTTTCAATAATTTTAACTAATTGACTTTCAAGTTGGGTTAACTGACCCTCAAGTATTTGAATCTCTCCTTTAAGATTAGCTGTTTCGATTTCTACACTATTTATTTCATCTTTAGTTTCTATTAATCTTTGTTCTTTTTCATCTTTTCTTGTAATCAATCCTTCAATTCGTGATTCAATTCCAGTGAGCTTCCCTTGTATTTGGCCTAATTGTTGTTCAACTTGGTTCATTTTCTCTAAAATAGGACGTGTATCAGCAGCTTCTAGGTGTTTTTCTACTTCTGTCATTTCAATAGCGATTTTTTCTAGATTTTTTTCATAAAATTCCATTTCATTTCGTTGTACTTCTCTTGATTTCATTCTTTCTTCTAATTGGCTTTTGAGAGGTGTCAATTCCTGAATTATCTTTTCTAAATTATCTTGGTATAATTTTACCTCATTTTCCTGCTGAGTAAGTTCAATAGAAGCATCTCTAATATTTTTCTCTAATTTATTTATTGACTCCGTGATCACTTTCTCAAGTTGTATTAATCGTTTTTTGTTTTCTTCTTCTTCCTTCAATTTCTGTTTAACATTATTTAAATTTTCTTTTGTAGTTTCCATCTCTGTAGTTAATTTGTCGACGGATTCCTGAGCAGAAACAAGGTGAAAACCTCCATAAATAATTCCATTGGAATAAAAAACATCTCCATCATTAGTAGAAACTGTTTGATTATTCTTTTTCCAGATTTCAGCTGCTTCAGATAGATTTGAGACAATTTCATTTTGTTCCCTAATTTTATTGACAATTTTATCAAATTTCTCATCAGATTTGAGTTTAAACTTTTCTAATGGGATAAAATTTGCAGCTCCAATAGCCTGTTCTTTTAAGAGATGGATACATCGTAAGGAATCAGAAATGGACACTGTAATAATAGCATCTGAGAGATGACCTACTTCAGAAGGAAGATGTTGACCCCCAACAGAAAGATTTTGAAATTCCCCTAAAATTCCTGTTAGTTCTCCACTATTTTTTTTGCTATTAATAAATGAAACCGCTGGATTCTCTTTTCCGGATTCAGCTTTTAAAAATGATGAAATTGTTTCTATTCGTGCTTTTTGAACTAAATACTTATCATTTAATTCTCTGTTTTGAATCTCTAAATCTTGGATACGAGATTCAATATTTTGTTTTTTTTCTTCTACATCTCCTATTTTACTCTTTGCTTCCTCAAGCTGCCTAGATTCATCGTTTATTAATTCTTGTAGGTTAATTGACTTTTCTTTAGAAGCTGAAATTTGCTCGTTCATCTCATCCTTTCGTTTTTCATATTCTTTCACATTATTTTCAAATGCAGTAACCATATTTTGAGATACTTCAAATTGAACCTGTGTTTTTGTTAAACGATCATTTTCTACTTTATATCTTCTTTCTGTATCATCAAATTCATTTTTAATTTCATCATATTGTTGATTTTTTTCTTCTAATTCATTTTCTATTGTTTTCTTATCTTCTTTAATCTCTTCAATTTTTATTAAAAGTTCTTTTTTTGCTTCTTCGAGTTTATCTTTTGTTTGGATATCCTCCTCACGTTTTTCTTGGATTTGCTCTATTCGTGTTGTTAGTTGAGTTATTCTATTCTCATTAGAGTTTATTGTTTTTTTATTATATTCAATCTTTTCTTCAACTTTTGTTTTTTCAATATTCTTCTCTTCAGAGGAGGTTCTTATTTCTTTAATTTCAGTCTCTAGTTGAATAAGCTGATTCTCTAATTCACGAATTTTTAGGGTAACCTCATCGATCTTAATACTTTTTTCGTCTCGTTCATTGATGAGAGAATCTTGTTCTGATCTAATTTTTGTTATTTCTTCATCAAAAGTAGAAATTTTCTCTGTGAAATTGTGAAAATTGTATGATATTAATAATGCTCGGAGTTGATTCACTTCTTGATCTAATAAAGTCCATCGCTCAGCATCATCTTTTTCCCTGCGAAGGGAATCAACTCGTTTCGAGACCTCATTCACTAATAATTGAAGCTCATCCATTCTTCTATTAGCTTCATCAAGTTCTGAAAGTGCTGATTTTTTCTTTTCATCAAATTGACCAACACCAGCTAAGTTTTCCATTAGCTGGCGTCTTTGGATCGGATTCATCCCAACTATTTCCCCTACTTGCCCTTGGGCGATTATATTATAACTATTAATAACATCAATACCTGCAATACGCAATTTATCAAGAATATCAGTTCGTGTTGTTCTTTTTCCATTCAAACGATATGTTGTTGAACCGTTTCGCTTTAATTCTCTACTCACAATTACTTCTGCTTCCTTTAGAGGAATAGCATAATCTGAATTATCAAAAACAATTTCAACATTGGCTCTTTCTGCAGGTTTCTGTCCGCCAATTCCATTATAAATTAATCCTACCATTTTTTCTGCTCGCATACTCTTAGTGGAAAGGGTTCCTAAACAGAAATTTACCCCATCAATTGAATTAGATTTACCACTCCCATTTGGTCCTACTATGACAGTAAATCCTTTAGCTAAAGGCATTCGGACTGTACCCGAGCCATAACTTTTCCATCCAGTCATACGTATTTCTTTAATATGAACCAAGCTAATACCTCTAAGAAATGAGCATTACTCCAAAATTACAGTTATCTAACGATCTTTTCTCTCAATAAAGGAATGGGTGTATTTCAAAATCCTTCTTACTTGTTAATTTTGTTCAAACCAATTATTAATAAATATATTCCAACAATGTAAATTAACTGATATTCTCTTATTTTACAATTTTTTTAAACAAGAATTATTTTAATAGTAGATAATTGAATTCCGAGATTATCTAAATGGTAATCCTGCATTAACAAAAAAATTTATAGTACTTTTTAAGCGTAGAGCTGTAAAAAAAGGTTTTTGTTATCAAAAATTTTGGTAGAATGCTAGATTCACGATTTAAATACCAAAAAGACTAAATTGAAACTATACATATTTATAGTGGTTGTATGTTTAATTGAGCAGTTAAAAGTTAAAAAGGCAAGTTTTGAGAGAAAAAAAAGTAAAGTACTTTGATAATTTAAGCAAATCCATTCGCTAAATAAAAGATGAGTGATCAAAATTGGCAACTGGATCAGAACATAGGCAAAAAATAAGAGGAAAATTTAAATTTTTAACAACAAGAGAGCTGCGAGAGGAACGAGAAGCAGTACAAAAATATCGAAATATTATCGCACTTGGACTTTTTGCTATGGCAAATGCAATTATTGTAAATTTCATTATTACTCATTTTAATCTCTCTTACTTGCATGGATATTTAGTTGATCTTGAACACACTATTACAAATGAAACTGCTGATACAATTTTCTCATTTTCAGTTGCTGCTGGTTCTATTGCTTATCTTATAACTGTTATTATAGGTGGGGCCTTTTCAGACGACTATCGATCAAAATATGGGGCACGAGCTCCTTATATTTTAAGTGGATGTTTGATAGCTGGATTTATGCTAATTATGACTCCAATTTTTGCTGGTGGAGCCCCTGGTGAGTTGATGGTTGTACTCTTCCCAGTTTGTTTTTTCTTAATTTATGTTGGTTTAGGATTGGCTTCTTCTCCTTATGGGGCATTACTTTCTGAATTATTTACGAAGGAACAGCGAGGATGGGTTGGTTTAATATTAGCTGGTTTTACTACACTAGGTAGTATGATTGGTCTGCTATTTTTTTCCCCTATTTCGAATTTTCTTTTAGAACTTGCAACGTTGTTTAGTCTAAGTATCTTGATTGAAGTAGGGTTTTTTTTATTTCCAGCACTTATTATTACTGTTGTTGGGATCTTAATCTTCTTTCTAGTCGAAAAAGCAAATCCTCCTTTTCCTCCTATTGATTCCCCCGTTACAGATATTCTTCAAACTCCCAATTATCTTTTGAATATTTCTGGATCCGATTTTGGGAAAATGTTTTTTGTACAATCGTTTTGGGGATTCTCAAGTGAAATTATTGCTATTTATTTGGTGATCCATTTAACAACTCCCATGGGAATCTTACCTGAAGAAGTACCTGCAGTGTTAATGGTAACAGGCATTGTCTCTGTTATTATGGCGATTCCTGCTGGCTTTTTTATTCAGAAATTTGGAAAAGTAAGGACTGCTATTGTTGGATCAATAATATATGCTTTTTTTGCTCTTTTAATGAGTGGAATGGAGATTGGCGATTATTATGGTTTTTTAATCCCCATTGCAGCTCTTGGAGGGCTAGGAGCTGTCTTTATTGAATCGGTAAGAGTCTCTTTACCAGCAGATTTAGTACCAGAGGGGAAAGAGGCTCAATTCATGGGAATAAATAAATTTGGATCTACTTGGACTCAACCAATAGTTTCTATTCTAGGTGGAATGATAATTTCAACGTTTAGCTCATGGGAATATTCTGCAACCGCTATTCTATTTTTATTAGCAACCATCTCCTCATTTATTGCGACAGGATTGTTATTCTTAATTTCTTATGAGAAGATGATGAAGGAGGAATATCAAAAGTTCTATCATCGTTATCTAGCGACAAAAGGTTTCTTTGAGAAAAAGATCGATAGCTTTGTGGATTCAATATTATAAAAAGAGAAATTATTTCCTTCTCTTTTTATTTCTTTCACTTATTAATATACCTAGGTGAGAGAAGGGAGCTTCAATACCATCTCCTTCTTTTGCAGAACAGAAATAATATCCTGATAATTGAAATTCTTTAGCAAAGATATTTGCAGATTCTCTAGCTAAATCCCTTTTTTCCTCGGAAATTGCATCGATCTTATTTCCTAGCAGGATTATAGGGATTTCTGGATCATTATGTGTTCGGATCACTTTTAACCATTCAGGGAGTTCTGATAAAGTTTGCATTCGAGAGGTATCAAATGCTAATATTGCACCCGATGAACCTTGACAATAACCTGGAAACAATATTTTGAATCTATCCTCTCCTGCATAATCCCAATAAGCTATACGTAAAATTGAATCCCCTACTTCAATATCTCTTACTAGGAAGTTAATCCCTATTGTTGAAATTGCAGGGATGTAATTATTTGTTTCATAGCGTTTTAGTAATGTTGTTTTACCTACCCCTCCAGGTCCAGCTACAATGACTTTTACAGTTAGAATATTCGAGTCTACAAAGAACTTTGATTCACCCATTCGAAAAACCTGTCCCATGATAACTTAGTTTTTATAATTTCTTTTGAATTATTTCTCCTGCTATTATTTTAAATAATTCTTGCGTATTCTCACCCGTCACAGCACTTGTTTGAAAGTACCTTGAAATATTATGCTTGTTTCTGAAGTCATTTATTTTTAATGGGGAGGTAGAAATTCCTAAATCAGCTTTTGTTGATATTAAGAAATTAATAGTCTCCTCTTTACGACCGTAAACTTCAATCCATTCATTCAAAGCATTAAATGTCTCTTCTCGCGTTGGATCAAAAGCTAGAATAAGTCCATCACAATCTGAAGCATATTGAGGAAAAATCATCCTAAATCGTGGTTCTCCTCCAAAATCATAAATATGAATAACTACATTTGTATTGTTATCAAGAATGATAGTCTTTAGCGTAAAATCGAATCCTACCGTGGAATAGAGCCCTTTTAAGGGAAATTGTTCATAAATAAACCTATGTACAAGAGAAGACTTTCCCACATGCTTTTCTCCTGCAATAACAATTTTTAATGGGCTATCTAATGACAATATTAATTTCCCTTCGCGTTTGTCTCAAATAACGTTACATACTATTCCTTCTTTATATTCCTTTTTCTTTTTCATCCTCATCCTCTAAGGAGTCAGAAGAGGAAGCTTCATCTTCGCTTTGTGAAAGGTTAGTAGTGATTTCTGGTAATCTTTTCGATTTTAAAGGTAATTTTATCTCTGACGCTTTTAATAGAAGTGCATGCTCTTCAGAGAGTGTTAATACTCTTCCTAGAAGCTTGTAAACAACTTCATATTTTTCATTTACCTTTCGATCAATTATTGCATGTATTTCTTTTTTGAATAGCTCTAATTCCTCTTGAAAGGATTTGATGTTTATATTTTGTTCTGTAATCACTTTTTCATACTCCTCGACATTAGATTGAAGACCTTTCAAGAGATCATCACGAGTTTTTTGAGATTCTGACCGTATTTCTCCTGCTAATTCAATTATTGTTTGTTTAAGTTCATCACCTGATTTTTTCTGCATAAAAAGTTCTTTAGATTTGTCGATAATATTTTTATCACTATCTAGAAGTGTTTGTGTCGTAACTGTTATTTCAGTTCTTATATCTTCATTATTACTCTCCATGATAGTAGAAAAACTATCAAAAAGTTCCTTTTGATCTTCTTTTGAAATACTAATGATTTCCTTAATAGTATCTTTAAGATCAGAAAATGCAGATTGATATGAATCCAGAACATCATTATGATTTTCATTTACTTTATTGATATTTTGAACTGATTCAACCAACATCTGCAGTGTTTCAGAGACCAAATTCAATTCATTTGAGATTTTTGAATTTTCTTCATCAAAATCCTTCCGAATCCCAAGGAATTTCTCATCATAGGATGATATTATTTTTTGTTCTTTTTCCCCTATTACAGTTTCTATAGTATTGTATTTAAAGTTTAGATTGTTCTCTAAGGCTTCAATTTTTTGATTTAGATCATTTATTCTTTCTGAAAATCCATTTTTTATGTCTTCAAAAGTATCGGAAGTTACTTTTTTATTTAACTCTTCTTGAATTGCTGTAATCCTTTCAGAAATTTCCGAATAATTATTTGATGCTTTTTCAGAAAGTTCTTGGATTTTTGGTTCTAGTTCTAGAACTTTTGTATTGATTTTCTCTTCAATTCTTCTAGTTTCAATAGAGTAATTGTTATTTATTTCATTAAATTCATTTGTTATTTCAGAAAACTTTGAATCCAGTCTTACATCCAAATCTTCAATTTTTTTAATCCATTTTTGATGATCAGTTCTGATTTCTGATAGCTCTGCTTTTAAATTCATTAATAAGGAAGAATTCTCTTCAATTATCTTATTTAAGTCAAATATACGTTTAGCTAGTTTTAATTCTTCTTCTTCTTCTGCTGCTGCTGGTGGTATTTCAGCCATGATTAATTTTCTCCTTGAGTATGCTTATGGATTTCTCAATCGATATCCTAATATCTTCTAAACGATTGATTAAACGTGTTTCAACACTTTCTTGGTTCAAGAACTGCTCAATATCCATTTGTTTTTTAATTATTGGGGTAAAACGTTTCCAATTTGCTGAAACTTCTTGAATATGCTTAAAATCTGTTAATATTATGAGTTTAATGCCATTTTCAAGAGTTTCTACAAGAGTTCCAATTTCTTGTTCTTCATATAAAAGATTTATAATACCGTCAGGTAAATTCGGGTGTCTTTTAAGCATTAATAAAAGTTCTGATGATTCCTGAACAATTGGTATTAATTCTTGAGATGTTTGAAGATAAATTCCTTTTACAGAAAATCCTGTGGCAAACTTCTCTAGAAGTTCTTTCAAACTCATAAAAAATCCCAAAAACCAAAACTAAAAATTATTTAGCTAAAAAATATGGATCTAACTCTTAAAGAATGCTATTTATGAGATATTGTAAAAAGGTCTAAATATAACAATTTTATTATTCTTATTTATGAATAACTTATCTTCATTATCCGAATTAACAGTTATCACACCAACATTAAATGAAAGTAGTAATATTGGAAAATTAATAGAGCAATTGCTTAAATTTTACCCTCCAATATCGATCATAGTAGCTGATGACGGGTCAACGGATGGAACTGTAGAGATTGTAGCTGAATGGAATAGAAAAAATCCATCCATTTATTTACTTAATCGAAAAGATAAACTAATCAAGGGTTTAACGATTTCGGTGGTTGATGCTTTAAAAGAGGTAAAAACAAAATACTTTTTTATTCTTGATTGTGATTTTCAGCATCCACCAGATAAAATCGCTGAAGGGTTTAAATTATTAATAGCAGGAAACAAACTTGTTATTGGAACTCGGTCTAGCGTTGAAGGATGGAGTTTGAAACGAAAAATAATATCTTGGGGAGCTACAACACTTGGAAAACTTTCTCTATTTTTCAGGCGACGTCAACGACCGAGAGATATAATGAGTGGTTATTTTGGAGGAGAAACATTATTCATTAGTAATTTAATAAATAATCATCCTCAGACTATCTCCCCTAGAGGATATAAATTGCTTTTCGACCTATTAAAAGTTCTTCCTGGAGACACACCAATAGGTGAATTCTCTTATGTATTTAATGTTAGAAAATTTGGAGAATCAAAAATTGGGATGAAACAAATTAGAATATTTTTCCGATCTTTGTTCTAAAATTAAACTGAAATATTAGATTTGACGTTGTTGTGGAGAAGTGGTAGATAATCTACTTGTAGCACGGCTAGTTTTTCTTTGATTATCCACAAATTTCATGATGTTATCCCCAAGTAAAGTAAATGCCTTTTGAATATTCACTCCTGTTTTGGCAGATGTTTCAATGTAGTTACAGATAAATCCTTCAGGCTTAGTAAGTTTGCTTAATCGATCTGTAAAAATTCTTCCTTGTTCTTCTGAAACAGTATCATCAGATAGTTCACGCATGTCTATCTTATTTGCAACAACTACAAGAGGTACTCTTCCACGACCATTATTGGTCCATAGCTCATTAATCCATTTTGGGGTATTAAAATATGAATCAGGGCGTGTTACATCATAAACTAATAACGCTCCAACACATCCCTTGTAATATACTTCACGTACGGCATCAAACCGCTGTTGACCTGCCAAGTCCCAAATTTGATATCTAATTGGCATACCACTCGCTTGATCATCACGCATTGCAAAATCTGCGCCGATAGTAAGAAGATATTGTGCTTTGAATCCCTTTCCAAGATATCTTTCCCGAATGGCCGTCTTTCCTACGCCTCCATCACCAATGAGAACAATTTTTAAAACTGTCAAGGAATTCCTCTCTTAATTCTAGTTACTACTTATTTAATCTATGTTGGACATTTTAATAAAACTTCCTAGAGAGTTTGCTCTTTTCTCTAGTGAATTTCTTCGAAAAAATTTAGTCAAATCCGAATTTATCTTTATTAAAGGCTTAAACAACACACAATCTCTTTTATATTTAAATATAGTTTATTTGAAATACATAAATTTACTTAATAACCTGTAATATTAGCTAAACAACACACATTGAATCTTAATAGATTTATCTTTAATGAAGTTTTACTGTAGAAAGGGTTATTTGTAATATAATTTTTAAGATAAATTTCCTTTTTAATAGTTATATATATAATGAAGGAGAGGAGAATAAAACTTTTTTCATCATAATAAATTATTAATCTATTTCTTTAATTGTTGTCCAAGTTCACCAGCTTTCACTTTAAACATGGCTAGAAATGCAAGGAACAGGAATATTATTGAAACTAGAAACAAATTATCCATTTCACGACCAGGTCCGCCTATTAAACTATTCGTGATAGTCAATAACATTCCAACAAGAGGCGGTCCAAGTACAGCTGCCATCATTGAGAAGAAATAATAAAGTCCTGTGTATGCACCTCGCTTTTCACCACCTATTTCCCAAACTATTACAATAGAATTGATATTTACTAAAGCCCAGCTAGTACCTCCAATAGCTAGACAAATGATTATGATAAAAAGGGCAGAATTTTGATTAGTTAGTGCAATATCCCTCATTGGAAGTAAAGCGATAGGAGATAAAGCTAAAAGGATTCCAATCAATCCAACTTTAATTGTATTGGCTCTACCGAAACGATTGGCAATTAAACCAGCTGGTACTGCAGCCAATAAAAAAGGAATAGCAAATGCGTTTAAATAGAACGCTACATCTTCAACATTTTCAAACCCTAAAGTATAAACACCATACAAAGAGAAAAATGTTTCCATTGCTTGATATCCTGTGAACCAAAGGAAAATAGCAAGCAGAATAAAAACACCAGATTTATCTTGTGAAGAAAAAACCTCATTAAAGGCCTTGGCTAGTTTCACTTCTTCCTTAATTTCATGTTCAAAAGGAGTTTTCGGTTCATGAATTGTCAGTCGTAAGAGGATCAAAGCTAATACCATAATTATTGCTGTTACAAAGAATCCAAAAGAAAACCCAACTTGATCTCCTAGAAGCTGATTTGTTCCATGTGGATCACCAATTGAACGACCAATTCCAACAATAATACGACCACCAAAAAAAGCAATTACTGATCCCAATCCTCCCATCAAATTTATTGCTCCATTGGCTTTAGTTCGATCTCTCGGGGGGATTAAATCAGGCATTAAAGCAACAACAGGAGATCGATAAAATGCCATAAAGATATTAAAAATATTAATCACGATCATGAATAGGAAAAGTGGAAGTAGTGAGCCCAATACTAGAGAAAATTCTTCTCCTGGAAAAAACCACCAGAATATTGGGATTAATATAAAAGCTAACGCAGAAATAGGGATACCAACTAATAAATAGGGCATTCTACGACCCCAACGAGGATACCATGTATTATCACTTCTTGCTCCTATCCAAGGCTGAATAATCCATGCTGCTATATTGTCTAAAGTCATAATAAAGCCAATAATAAGAAGAGCTGGGAGGAGGAAGTAAGTTTGACCTTTTAGAAACCAAGTTGTCTCTAACATATATGGTACATAAGTATTATACATGCTCCAACTTAATCCAGTAGTCATGAAACCTAATCCAATGAGTAAAGTATAACGTAAAGATCCTGTATCTCTCACTGTTATATTATTGTTCAAATTCTATTCACCAAATAACTAAAAGTAAATTAATCTATTTACACCAAAAGTAAACATTATTAAGAATTCTAAAGATTTAACTTATCCTTTAAAAATTCAAAACAGTTTCAATTGGAAGACAAAAGACGAAATTAGAGAAGTTTAAGAATTTTACTTTTGTTAGGTTACGATTAATTACTTAAAAGGAACTCATTTCTATAAACCAAATAAGATCCTTTAGAATAGAGTACCCACCGTTTACTCCTTCTTTATTACGTGGAATAGTTAATACAAAATCAACATTTTGATGTGCCAATCCTTGGACTTTAATGGAAAGCTTTTCAAACTCTTGTATTCGATTTGCTATACTTGATCGTATCCGAAGTTTTTCAAGAAGCTCTGGAGATCCTTTAATTTCTATACCAGACCATGGATCACTCCAGTTCCTGCTTTTTTGACGTTGATTTAAATCAATCTTTAATTCGAATGATTGAGTAGGAGGTCGATTTGATAATGCATTTATCTGAATTGTATCAAATCCTGGAAAGGTGAAAATAAATTCCTTAACCGTACTTGAATATCCTAATACTCTTACTTGATTTTCTTCATAGATAATATCCTTTGCTTGATATTTAAGAGAGTTAAATAATTCTCTATGCGTTTTTTCTATCGATAAAGATTCGCTTAACTTATTATTAACGGTATAACTCTGAGATTCATTATGAGAAGGTATAGAATTGGTAATCAATTGCCTTTCTATACTAGTTTGGGAATATTTTGTTTGTTTTTCATCCGATACATCCCATTTTGCTGATGGAATAACAATTTTTTTATCCTCATATACAGGTAATTCTTTTGAGGTGGGAATTTTAACCTCTTTTAATTGGATACCTGAATCTAGTCTAGAAATAAACCCTTTTTCAGTTAATAATCCTACAGTTCCGAGTAAAATGTTAAAAGCTTGCATAAAACTATTCGAGCTCATAGTTTCCATCCGAATTTGTATTGTTGGGGATCCATCTAATTCCCATCTGATACTATAACCCTCTAAATCAAATGTTTTCATCATTAAATCACTCAAATGAGTTTTATAAAGTAATTGACTGTTGAAAATATGATCATCGGATAAGATGAGGAACCTCTGATCAAAATCCTCCATACCGGCTCCTAATGGGATTTTATTTGTATAACCAACATAACTACTTGCAAGATGTAGATTGAGATTTGTAGAAGGATAAGATCCTCTCTGATATTTAGTTCCATCTACCTCTCCCCTAATTATTATATCTTGATCAATTTTATTTTTGCTTTTGTCAGTAACAACTTTCACTTCGATTATATTAAAAGGTCCTGCATTTCTGCATTGAATTATAGGGTCAGTTGAAATCCCTCCATAATCTACAATTGTTGTTTCTTTATAACGCCTTACCAAATACCAATAAACCTGGTTTGCAAAATCTTTTTCAGATTTAACTGTTGAATAAAACCAAAAAAATATAATATAAAAGATGATAAATAATGCAATGCCAATAACAATTGTTTCAAGCATAGTCAGAACCATTCAAAACTCTTTTAATTCACTTTCGTAATCTTAAGAAATTAGAAAATGTATTACAAATCTTGCTTTAAGGGAATTCAGGGATTTATCCACTATATAAATCAAAAAATTAACCTACTAAAAAGCGTTTTACGAGTAAGAATAATATGCTTCATTGAAGCCGCTAAGAACCTAAAATCTCTTAGATTAAAAATATTTCTTTTAAACGATGTTAAATATTCAATGGAGGATAAAACCTTGAAAACGAGAAGAGAACTAATTATCCAAATGTTAGAAGAACATTCCATGTCTATTAAAGAAATGGCTGATATATTAAATCTTCCAGTAAAGACTGTTACTCAAGATCTAGATTCTGTGAGAAAAACAATTCGATCAGAGGGCAAACAAATTGAGGTTCAACCTGCTAAATGCAAAGCTTGTAATTATATCTTCATCGGGAGAACAAGAATCTCTGATCCACATAAGTGCCCAAAATGTCATTCAGAGCGGATAGATCCTCAAAATTTTCGGATAACCCTTGCTTGATCCTAAATTTATTCCCCACTACTCCCAAACCCTCCTTTTCTATCCGAATCAATATCTAGAGATTTAACTTCGACTAAATTTAAAAAATTAACTTTATGAAAGATGATTTGAGCAATTCTATCCCCTATATTGACTGAATATGAAGAATTTGTTATATTATTTAGAATGATAAGGATCTCATGGCGGTATCCTGCGTCTACTACTCCACCAGTGGTGAAAATACCCTTTATAGCCATTGAACTTCGTGTTTCAATTTGTCCATAATAACCTTGCTTAATTTCCATACAAATACCTGTATGCACAACAACTGTTTCTTTTGGCTTAATTGTTTTGCTTTCAACTGAATATATATCATATCCTGCGTCATTTTGGTCGTGTTTAGTAGGTATTTTGGCGTTTGGATGTATTTTTTTGATCTTAATTTCCATGAGTTGTCATCCTTATTTGATTTCATTCATTAATTTGAAATCCTTTTTTTATTATTTAAAATAATTTTGAAGGAGCCTTTCCGATTTAGTGATACTTGAGAAATTAATTAAAGAGTAATACATTGCACTTGAATTTACATAGTAACAAGAAGTGATTTGAAATTGGCTTCACGAAAATGGCATTTATTTGCATCTATTCCTGTATTTTTGGTTTATATCTTACTATACTGGTTATTCGATAACTCTAACTATTTTAATTTACCTGAACTAACTCCTGTGTTACTAATTACAGCTTTTTTATTAACATTAATTGGATCTGAGGCTCCTGATTGGGATTTATTATTAAATTGGTTACAACATCGTGACATAATCACACATTCCATTTTAATTCCTCTTTTTATTACAGGCGCATTTATAGTTCAGAAATTTCTTACTCCTGATGATCCTAGTCTATTCTTGACATTAATCTTTTCGCCCCTTCTATTCGGATTTTCTTCTCATCTTTTACTCGATCTATTTCCAAATATTAATCCTGAAAAAGAGATGAAGAAAGGAGGAATTACTCATACTACAGCGTTGTTGTTAAAAGGATTTCTTTCGGGACTTACAGGTGTAGAAACGATTAAAGCTCTTAAAGGGACTTACTTAATTCATCTTCCCTTTAAAATGAAGGTAAAAAGTGAAAAGAAAGGAAGTAAATGGGAATCTAGAAGGACTTTTTCCTTAAATGTTTCACGCTGGTGGTTATTTTTCAATGGAATACTAGCCAGTTTATTGGCTATACTTCTTTTAGTAATCTATCAATGGTAGGATCTAAATATTCGTCCAGCCTATGAGCCTAAAACTTCCTTTATATGTTCAAGAGCCCAAGCAAGATCTTCTTTTTGAACTACAAGCGGAGGGGCAAATCGAATTGTATAATCATGCGTTTCTTTAGCTAAAATACCCCGTTTAATTAATTGTTCGGTAAAAGGTCGTGATTTTTCATGCAATTCGACCGCAACCAACAGACCTTTACCCCTAATTTCTTTTATTCGGGGATGCCTGATTTTTTTAAGTTCTGAAATAAAAAATTCTCCGAGTTGTAAAGCTCTGTCAGCTAGTTTTTCCTCAATTAAAACTTCTAAAGCTGCTTCTCCGACAGCACAGGCTAGTGGAAATCCACCAAAAGTTGAACCATGGCTTCCAGGAGTAAAAACTTTCATTATTTCTTTTCGTGAAACAACTGCCGAAACTGGAAGAAGTCCACCTCCCAATGCTTTTCCTAGAGTCATCACATCGGGCACAATCCCCTCATGTTGATGACAAAACATTTTACCTGTACGACAGAAACCAGTTTGAATTTCATCTAAAATCAATAAAATATTATTTTGAGTACAAATTTCCCTGATTTTCTTTAAATAACCAAGAGAAGGAACAATTACCCCTGCTTCACCTTGAATAGGCTCCACGAGAAAAGCCACAGTATTTTTGGTAATAGCTTGTTCAAGAGCGGGAATATCATTAAAAGGAATCAATTTAAAACCAGGAGTATAAGGGCCATAATTAGTAAAGGCATCAGGATCAGTGGAAAAACCAACAATAGTAGTGGTGCGACCATGAAAGTTATCATTACAGACAATGATTTCAGCTTTGTCCTTCTCAACCCCCTTAATTTCATAACCCCATCGACGGGCCATCTTAATAGCAGTTTCAACCGCCTCAGCCCCCGTATTCATAGGCAAAGCCATATCAAAGCCTTCACCACATACCGCTAAAAGACGCTTAAGATAGAGACCCATACGATCATTATGAAAAGCACGAGAAGTAAGAGCGACACGGGATAATTGATCAGTTAAGGCTTTGACAATTTTAGGATGAAGATGACCCTGATTAACCGCAGAGTAAGCAGAAAGACAATCAAGATATTTTTTCCCTTCCACATCCCAAACCCAGGGGCCCTTGGCCTTGGCTATCACAACAGCAATGGGATGATAATTATGGGCACCAAATTGCTCATCGATATTAATATAGTCACGAGAAGTATACAAATATGATCACATCTTAAGAAACATACCAAAATAGATTTGGAGAATAAAATAACCTTCAAACTATAATAAAATCAAGAAGAGATATAAATTTTTCCAGAAAAGGAGTTTAAAAATAGATACGAAATAAATACAACTAATTCGAATATTTGCTTTATTACTTGATCAAATAAGGAAAGGTTTCTTTTAAGGTATTCCATCCTTTACTTATAATTACTTGAAACGGTGTCTAATGAAGTTTAGAGGTAATTTTTTTCCCCTTCTATTCTTCCGATTCCATTCAAGGTCCCATTACGTCGATTTTTACACTCATTCTGATAGTTATACTGATTCTGCTTGAAGCATAATCTGATTTGCTTCTACGTAAACCTTACTAGTCTTATATATTAATCCGATGACACGGAGTTAACATTTTTTTCTCCAGATCTGAAGGGATGATCATTTTCTCTGCTGGAAAGCCTAGAAACCGAAACAGGATCAAGGTATGGGGAAATACCGTCAGTTTATTTGTTTTCAGCGTTGGATCTTCTTTAGTGAGTGTAATTCTTCCTAAAATCGGATGTTGGTCATATTCTCTATCAAGTTCTATTCTTTCAGCATATTCTTCTTTATATTTGTCAAGGTTGAAATATTCTGGGATATTTTCGAATTTTAATGCTTCCTCTACCGAATCAAATATCAAAGGGGGTTTTCCAATATTACTAAACCCATAAGGAATTAATTTCACCAATTTTTTCAATTCGATTTTTTCTATCTCCTCGAAATCCAGATAGATGGTGTTATTTACTCGATATCCGAAAACATCCCTAGAAAAATGCTCCACTGATTTAATAGGAAGAGATTTTCTTACTTTTCGTTCCCATAGAGCGTGAAAAATGTTATTAGGCAGAAATAATCCATAACTTATCGTAGAATCCATTAGGATTGTTTTAGTGACTTGGTATTTATACCAGAGGTAAGACCACCGTGCTCTATGAAAGAAAATTTCATTTTCATCATACCAACCTCGATCTGAAAAATCTTTTAAAGAAAATATTTCAATATATTGTTGATATTCTGGATGGATTCGCTCTTTTGCTTGCCTTACCTCCTCTATTGTACAAAAAACCGTTCCATATCGGTCTAGTAACAAATTTTTCCCTGTATTTGTTTCTATTCCATAGATATGGTCTACTAATGGGTCTGGAAATGGTTCAGAATCTTGTGTATGGATATTCTCATAACCTCCATAGAATTGAGGGTAGCTTTCGACTGCTGTGGGGTGTAAATAACATTTATAGAATTCTCCGTTGGCGGTGATCAGGACATAGTTTTCCAGTATGGAAGTTGTTTCGGGAACTGTCTTTTGGATCTCCTGATAAAGTCTTCTACTTTCAAGCATACTTTTTCCTTCTTTAGTCTCCTTTTTATATTCTTAGACCTAAATAAAACAATTAATCCCGCTCTGACCTTTCTCAGTTTAAAAAGTGGAGATAATAAGATCCACCACTCTAGAAAGTGTGATAGGATATGAAGAAAACGTAATAGTTCATGTTGAATCAGAAGTGTAAATTCATCTATATATTCATAGTCAACAAGTAATATTAGTTACTTTTTATCCTTAAACCAGATTCATCACTTGACTAGTTTTTACTTTTCGGAGTGTTATTGAGGTATAAGTTTTTCTCACTCCCTTTATGGTTGAAATTTTCTTTTCTACCACATCATGAAGATTCTGTATCGAAGAAGCATTGCCAATGCATAAGATGTCATGAATCCCTGTAGTGATTCTTATCATGTGGATTTCGGGTATCTTTTGTAGCACTTCAAGTACTTCTTCCATGACACTAGCATCAATATCTAGCTCACAGATGAATTCTATTTCATACCCAATTGTTTCAGGATCTACTTCTATAGTAAAACGTTTTATAATTCCTTTTTTGACTAATTTATCAACACGATCGGATATTGTTTGTGGCGAGAAATTCAGAAGACTTGCAATTTCTTGATATGTAGTCTTGCCATCTTTACTTAGTAAGCGGATTATTGTGGTATCTTGTGTATCAATAGTATCAAATTTCATGAGTTATAAATCCTGTTTATTTCTGGTATAAGAATAGTAAGAATAGTTAATTACTCCTTCTATTCATTCTCCATAAGACCCAATACCTATGAGCAATACTCGCTGGTAGGAGAGCAGGTAGTAGGACTATAAAACTGATAATGATAAAATCGCTTGTCTCGAGTCCTATATTTAGGAGTAAAATCCATAACCCGACAGTAAATATTCCATAAACTAAGATAAATGCGATATAATCTGTAATTGTCTCAAATGCACCTCGTGCAAAGCCAAATATATTCGTCAACAGAAGAACGCATAATTCTACAAATCCTTTAGCCATTAAAAAGATGAATTCTCCAAATCCACGTAGTATCATCATAATAGTAGTTGTACTACCTACTATAACTGAACGAGCCCCAGCTAAAATTGCATCTACACCTAAATAAGCTCCAGGTATGGCAATAAGAAGAGTATATAGAAATAGGAGTAAGATTGCAATTGTTTTTGGGAATTCAAGTACAAGAATTAGAATTCCGACAAATGCAGCAAAAGGGGCGATTAATAAGGAAAAGCTCACCAATCCATCAATTCCTGGATTCATCACTTCTTTTTCTGGATTCCTGCTAAAGAATTGTAAAGTTTTATTTGCTTGAGTATAAGTCTTTGTAGGTCGTGTCCGATTCGTAAATTGGATTCTAGATTCATTTTTAGGTCTTTTTATTGGCTCAACTATAATATTTCCAATATCAAGATCTTTCAACTCTTCTCTTGCTATTCTTCCTGCTTTTCTCATTTCATGGTCAATAAGACGACTAGCATCGACAGCTTTCTTACCAATATATCGGCCTAATTTTTTTGTAGTACTTTCTTTCTTCTCACTCATCTTCCACTCAATTCCTAGTGATTTTCTTTATTGTTGGGAGTAAACCTATTTAAGTGTTCATTTGAGGGTGAATGAAAATGAGTTTTAATAAGATCTCTTTTTGACCCATGGAATCTATATATCGTTATGAAAAAGCTCGCTTTTAATTGAAATAAAATCATCACATTACATCCTTTTGAATTTTGGATGTCATTATAAAGGACTAATAAACTAACTCAAGTACCTAGTAGCTTGATTTCTTAAATGGTAATATAAATGAATGATAAATTAAAAATTAAAACCGTTGAGAAAGACTCAATGAATTCCTCATCTGAAGATAATAATATTTTAATGGATCGTTTTAGAACATCTCTCATCTCATGGTTTAGTAAGGAAGGTCGTGATTTACCTTGGAGACATACTAGAGATCCTTATCACATTTTAGTTAGTGAAATAATGTTACAACAGACTAATGTTGGAATAGTGATTCCAATTTATTTAAAATTTATAAAAAAATTTCCTACTTTACAAACCTTATCACAAGCTCCCTTATCACAAGTTAAAATATTAACTGACCAGCTAGGATACAAAAAAAGAGGGGAATATTTACATCGAATTGCTAAACAGATAATGGATGACTTTAATGGTGAATTTCCGAAAACTTTAGAGGGTCTTCTTTCCCTTAAAGGTATAGGTCGATATACTGCAGGTGCAATTTTGAGTTTTGCCTTTGGGGTAAATGAACGAACAGCAGCTATAGTTGATGTTAATGTAGAACGAGTTTTAAGTCGTGTTTTTGGGGTATGGGATTTAGAAAAGAATTCCAACTTTAATAAGATAATATGGAGACTCTCGGAAGATATGCTTGATGAAAAAAATGTTTGGGAAATAAATCAAGGCATAATGGATTTGGGAGCTCTCATCTGCATTTCAAAAAATCCAAAGTGCCTGATTTGCCCGATGAAGGATTTTTGTAAGTATTATAATCAAGTCGTTCCTAAAATAATTCCTTTAGATAATTTTTTTAATAATTAATTGATAAATTTACAAGGAAATTTTAATCATTATATTTATTCAAGTAGTTTCTAGTAAATCTATAAAACAAAATCACCTTATCTGAATAAAAATGAACTCTCTGGTAAGTAAGTATTTAGAATTTGAGTCAGTAATTATTTCTAGGATTCAGATTATTCTTAAGAAAACTTTAACGTCTGTTAATGGGCAAAAGACCATTCAATCTGTTCTTAACCAATTAAAATGGAATGTTTGTTACAACAAAGAAGATTTCTCTCTTTATAATTTATCAAGATTGATAACTGTATATTTATTTGATAAACTAACTATTCTACGAATGAAGTCAATGTCTTCATCTGAGTTTCATAAAATCTCTTCAGATTTGACATATATGATTTCGATAAAGGATTTTTCTAGCTTTTCAACTTATTTAACAAATATATGGTCAAGTATTTACGATGAAAGTACATATTTTACCATTTTAGCACCTGAGTTCGCCTTATATAAAGTTATAAGTTATCTATTATCTGATTTTAAAATACTTTTGGAAATTAATAAATATTTAAAACGAATAGGAAAAGAAGAAATAGATAGTTTAGTTTTGCCATATTTAGTGGACAATTTTATACCTGATTATCGTAAACAGACTACTGGACAAGTTTTTACACCATTAAATGTTTCTAGATTCTTATGTCAAGAAAATATTATAAAAAATTCGTCTCAAATTATAGATCCTTGTTGTGGCTCGGGTATACTCTTATTAACTGCATTAGAACAGATTATTTCTCAATCAAACAAGGTTATATTACTGGGAATCGAGAATGATGAGTTCCTAGCAGATATTGCAGAGAGTGCATTAAATTTCCGATTGAGCTTAAAAAATTCAAAAAATGTGGATGTACAAATTATTAGAACAGACTTCTTTAAATGCACTCCAAAAAACGTTTTATCTTATTTAAAATTTCATAAAACTACTATACTGATGAATCCTCCTTACACAAGACATGAAAAAATCCCAAAAGACTATAAATCTGCTGTAATAAACACAATTAAACAAGATCTTCAGACATTGGATTATTCTGCCAGTTTTAATCTATTATCAAAGAGAATCAGTTTTTATATATATTTTATAATTCATGCAACGATTTTTCTAAAAACAGATGATACAATGGGTGTTATTATCCCTAATTCATGGTTAGATGTTGATTATGGACGAATGATACAGAATTTTCTTCTAAGATTTTATCAGATTAAATCTTTGGTAATAAGTGAGTATGAGAGATTAATTCCCTCAGTTGATGTAAATACAGTAATTGTTTCACTGAAAAGGTGTAATCCAACAATTCCTAGTATAATATATGATATTCAATTTACTTCTATAATTGGTGAAGCTGGATTAAAAACTTTATTCACAGATAAATCTTTATTAGAAAACCTAAATAAAAGAGATAAGACTATTGAATCAAATGTTATAAAATCTAGAATACTAATGAATGATAATAAATGGGGAAAGTATTTTAGAGCCCCCTATAATTATTATTTATTCCATAAAATTCTCGATTTAGGGAATGTGGAACTTTCAGAAATTTCTGTGTTAAAAAGAGGTTTTACTACTGGAGCTAATGACTTCTTTTATTTAGGTAAACCAGGTTTTTCTAATAAATACTTTCGATCTGAATGGAATCCAAATAATGGAGATCTGATTTTAACCGTCAAAGATGATCAAACCATAGAATTATTTGTCGAACAATTAGGATCAAATTCACCAAATTTTGTAATTGAAAAGGAATATTGGATGCATCCAATAAAGAAATCTAACAATTATAACTGGGAGATTTCATTTACCGATCCAGAGGGTATTAAATGGATTCCTAATTACCTAATTAAATCCCCAAAAAACCTCCATTTCATTAACATATTAGAAAAAGATACTCAATTCGTTGTTCTTCTAGTAAATAATGGATTATTACTTAAGTCTGGTATCTTAGAATACATAAAATGGGGTGAATCATGGAAACCTATTAATGGAAAACCTTATTACGAGAGATCAACATGTAAGACTCGTAGTTCTTGGTTTGAGCTACCTTCTTTTAATAATAATACTTTTGATTTTTTGTGTTTGATGACCATCAATAATAGGTTTATATTCTTTAATAATCCTTTAAACCTTTATTTTGATGCTCGATTTTATGGTATCAGGTTACAAAAAGACTTTAAAACGAATTATCAGATATTATTTCTATATCTTAATTCAATTTTTACCTTTATACAATTAGAATTGCTTGGGCGAGTTAATCTTGGAGAAGGGGGATTAGATATTAAGGTGTATGAGTATGGTCTTCTTAAAATTCCCATCAAAGTACTTAGCGTATTAAATCAAGATCCAAGAATTAATAAACTGTTCAATGACATCTTCCTATATCCAATTGAACCTATAATTAAAATCAATGAAACTTCCCCAGTTTGGAAACTTAGTTTTAAATTGAATGAAATTTTAAATATTGAAAATAATATTGTCTCAGATTTACTTATTGATTTTAATAAAATGGTACAGAATCGTTTAGAAAAAGCAAAAAGATAAAATTATCAAATTATTCGGCTTTTTTCTCTTCTTTACGTTCAGTTATCTTCGTTAATTGGTTCTTCAACCATTTCACTGTCCTATTTGGTTCTTGTTCTAAGACTATGATATCTCCTTGTTCGATTAGTGTGATAATTACGGTTGAAATATTTTCAATAATCCAATCTTCTAATTCTTTCTTGGAGACTGATGGAAATGCTGAACTTGAGGACATCGCTTGTTCAAATACAAGTTGGTGGATTGTCTGAGTTTTATATTCTTTTAAATCGCGCCAGAGATTGCGAATTATTTTTCGTTCCCGAGTTCTTAACGCTTCAATTTCTAGTAAGGTTTTCCAAACCGTTGAGGAGACTCTAAGTGGTTCTGTTACTTTAACTTTCTTACTCATCGAATTCTCAATTCCTAAAATTAATACATATAATCTTTCTTTGATTTTCTTAAAATAAACCTGTGAATAACAACAAGCCAAACGAAGGCTACAACTCCCATCCCAATTAATAATACTGAGATTATAGTCTTAAACCAAGTTGTGTCTTGAAAACCTGGAACTGCGAATGGAAATGTATCAGGTAAAATTTCTGGTATCATTAAACCTGCAATAATAAATATGATAGCGATCAAGGTTGCCACAAATTCGGTTTTAAACTCACCTAATCTTTGAAATGCCATAATCGTCAATCCTCTTGATTATATTTTTAGAGCTATATTCATTTTGTGAATAATCTTTTGCCTCAAAGGTTTATTCGTACATATTAGATCTAATGATTGTTTAAAGATAATTATTAATATTTTATCTTCTTTCTTATTAAAAGTTAATTTAATCCGACATTTTGTCTTAGGAAGTTTGAATTATTCAAACTTTAGAATGTTAATGTAATTAATCCCTTGATCTAAAAGAATTTCTATAAGTCTTTATAAAGGAAAAGGATTTTATTTATAAAAGCCGGTATCACGTAATTCATTAGTTAATAAACATGTACTACTTATAAAGTACTTCTAGGGTATTAAAAATCAGAGATATATTTTTATAATATAATTAGATGGTGGTTTATCTGTCTTTCACCTGATCTCAAAACCCTTCTGTCAATGATTATTCTCTATATTTATTTTCTACTTACAGTAAAGTTGAAAATTACAATAATTTTTCATAAACGGTTTTAAATAATTGAAAAGAGAAAAAATAGTTATTAAATTTAAAGAAAGGTATTCCAAACGTAATAAAAAGATTAAAACTTATTGAAATCTTTATGGTCGATATAATGTCAACTTTAGATATTAAAATAACTTCAAATCTCGGATATCGTTCTTGGTTCGCTTCCTATACTAATAAAGAAAGAGGAGAATTCTTAATTTTCATTTTAGATTATGAAACTGATAGTAAGGATGATGAAACGAATCATTTAGATGATAATACTCTTGAATCTCCTGATTATGAGAATGAGTATCGACGTCGCTCAAAAAGAGTCAATGGTGTTCAAGTGTATTTCCTAGATGAAAACCATGAAAAACATAAAGCCTTTTTACGTCACGATCCGTATTTTTATCTACTACTTCGTGATGATTTAAGTAAATACGAAATAGGGAACATTATAACTCAAATTCAAAACATTGGAGGATATCGTGTCACAAAAATTGAGAATCAGCTTAGTTATGATGCTGCAGATTTAACTTTTTTACGTAAGAAATTTTTTTTAAAAATAACCGTAAATCATCCTGGATCCGTACCTGAATTAAGAAAAAATTGCGAAGAAATCCTAGGAGTTGTAGAGTGGAGAGAAGCTGATGTTCTTTTTCATCACCGAACGGCAATTGATCATCAACTACATGTAGGATATTGGTACAAAGCTCAAATACGAAATTGTGAAATTCAGAATTTAGAATTGATTCCAAACAAAGCACCACCCGATTTAAAAATTCTTGCTTTCGATATTGAAACAGTTTTTGAGCAAACTAGAGATCCAAATCCCGAAAAAGATTCGATAACCATGATATCACTGTTTACAGGTTATAAAAATTTATTAATAATTAATTCTGAGGAGGTTGAAGCCAAAGATATGCAGGATATGGAGATTCTTATAAGGAAGAATGATGATGAACATTCCAAACCATGGATTGACTGGATTTATTTAGATTCTCTAAAATCACCTAAAGATATTATAGAAAGACACACTGTTAAAGTTTATATCTCAAGGAATGAGAAAGAACTTCTACAAATTTTTTATAAATTTTTAATAGATTATAAACCAGATGTAATCGCTGATTTTTTTGGTAGTCAATTTGATATTCCATTCCTTGCATACAGATCGCAAAGACATGGATTTTCATGGGAAAAAGAGACAGGGTTTATTATAAAATACAAAGGAAGTAAGTCTAAGCATCTGGAAACAACTGAACAACGATATTCTCCTGGGAGTATTGATCATGTCAAAGGAGGAGGAGTGATCCACCTCGATGCTTATCTTTTCAATGAAAAATATAGTTATCTTCCCAAAAAAGATCTAGGTTTAAAACCAAGTGTAGAAAAAAAACTCAAAATTATTCCAATAGGAAGAGAAGCATTATTTGCTATTAAAGACGATCCAGTAAATGCAGCAGCATATGCTAGTTGTGATGGTTTAATTACTTGGAAGTATGTACGAGAAATTGTACTCGATTTTTTCATTTCAATAGGTCAAATGTTTCCCGTACCCTCAAGTGAGATACTTACACGTAGAGCAGGGTCTCTAGATGACCTATTAATTGATGCAGAGGGCTTTATTAATAATATAGTGTCCAAAAGACGTATTGAAAAGGAATCCATTGATAATTTCTCCTCAAATATAAATGTAAAATCATTGGCATATACTGGAGGGCTAGTAGAAGCTAAAAGACCTGGTATCTGGCGAAGTGATCTTTTTTATAAATACAATCCAAATAAAAAGGCATTAGATGATTTAAAAGAGTTATTACCACAAATAATTAGAAATGAAAGTGAAAATTATCTAAAAAAAATTATCAAAGAGGAATTCGACAAGAGGGTTCTTCAAGATCTTGGAACACGAATAGAATTAGATGGAATAGATCTTTCTACTAATTCACCCTATATTTTACATGAAGTAGAAAGAGAATTTTTACGAAATGGTATATCTAGTGATGCTCTCAAGGGGTCTTTATCTCTTGTTAGTAATATTCTTGAAGATTTATCAAAATTCCAGATTTTCGGAGAAAATGAGACAATTAATGATGTTATTGACAAACTCAATAAAATCAGTGAGTTAAAAGATGAAACTCAACTAAAGGGGATTCATGTAGACGTTACATCAATGTATCCCTCACAAATCCGGCAATACAAGCTTCAACCATCAGCTATTATTCCACTTAGTCGTTGTGGTAGGTGTGAACATTATGAATCGGACAAAAGCTGCTTTATTGAAAAGGATTGGGTCGTTAAACTAACTGCTCTTCGTCCATGTCGTCACAAACAAGTGAGTTCGGGGCCATGTGATCCCTCCAAATGTAGGAATCAAGATGAAGTTAAATGTAAAAAATATGAACCATTATTAAATGGAATAACACGGTCACAGGAAATTTTCACGAATGATGGGGTCACTACTGAAGCTTATAAAATAAAAAGAAATAAAATTAGAAAAGTTCCCCTAAATAAAACTTATCTTGGATCCATAATGACGAAAGATCCTTATTCAGTACTCCAAAAATGGATTCGGGATTCGATCGAGGGAGCACAAATTATTGCAACTTTGGATCAAAATCATTTTGATATTTTTGACGATTTACCAGCTAGTATTACCTTACCACAGAAAATTTTCATGAGTGTTGATGTTCGGAAGAAAAATATAACAGTACTTCTCTCTGTTTATTCTCGAGTATGTCAAAAATCGTACAATTTTGTTGCTCGAATAATGGATGAGTTTTTTGAAAAAAGAGTTCGTCATAAGGTTGAAGCTAAAAGACTTTACTCTATAATAACTCACAGAAATACTTTAAATCAAGAAGTTCCCGCTGAATTAATTCGTCAACAGAAATTCCATGATAGTACACAATTAGGAATGAAAGTACCTCTTAATAGTATTTATGGTCTTTTAGGAATGAAGGCTGGAGTTAGAAACGCCAGTACCCCATGTGCAGGAATAACTACGAAGTTATCTGCAGATTTAATTCATTGGGCAGCAGAAGAATTAGAAAAAATAGGTTTGGTGACTGAATTAGACACAGATGGTATATGGCTCTGGATACCAAAAGATTTTCCCCATGATTTTCCTGTTTCAGTTTCATATCCATCAGGAGGTAAAAAGGAAATTTTAAACATGGAAATTAACCTAATTGATAGTATTCTTAATAGTAAAGTTAAATGCGTCTCACAAAATGATAATTATTGGATAAATGACGGTAAAACAATCAAAAGAACAAGTAATTCGCTTATAGGATTTGAGCAGGATGGTCCCTATGATTTTCAATTTGTCATGGGAAAAAAGAAGTATATTGTTTATAATTACGATAAAGATAATAAGAGTTGGGAAGAAAAGGAGCTTACTGGACTAGAGTCAAAACGAGCTGACTTTTCAGAATTACAAAAATACTTTCAAGAAGAAATTATTAGGGCATATTTAGAGAATTATAATCCTGATTCTCCTCTGAGTCTTTCTCAACTATATCAAGAAGCAAATAAGGTTTCTGATCGTATTCATTCTGAAATAACTAATGGAGAAATTGATATCTCTTATTTAGTAAAACCCAAAGCCATTAACAAATCATTAACAGACTATAAATCTAAATTACCACAAGTAGACGCAGCGAAGATACTAATTGATTTAGGTTTTTCCGTTGATCTAGGTACAAGAGTTCAGATGCTTAATATAAAAGGAAATCGTGTCATTCCAAAGCAAGTCTTTGATTTTGACTTTTCAACTATTAAACGTATTTTGATGAATCATGATATTGCCAGATTGAGTTTCGAGATAGACTCATTTAAGACTGTAGCTGATGTAAAAAGTCTGATCGATGTAAATCAGTATATAAAAGAGATTTTTGGTCCCTCTAGAATATTTGATCGCATGATAAAATACCCAATGGAAATACAACAAGCAATAATTGAAGAACAAAAAGAATTAGAATTTTCTGATTTAGACTATGTTGAATCATCTTTTGAAATTGAAACGGAAGTATCTAATGATTCAATAATTAGTCAAGAGGAAAATTTAATTATTGAAGAATCGAAAATCAGAGAGAGTACTCCTCACCAAATAAAAGTAGATAAGAAAAGCCAAAAAAGTAAAAAATCTGGAATAAAGCATGTTGGTTTAGATCAAATGCTAGGAATTAACATTCTAGAAAAAAATGATATGAAGCAAGAAGCATCGATGATTGAGGAATTAGAATTATCATCCTCTGAAATATCTGAATTGGAAAGCGAAAATTTATTTACCAAAGGAGTAAATTTATTAAGGATTGACAAAGAATCAAATCAGCCTTCTGATGACTTTAAAATGTTCTGTTCTGAATGTGGAACCCTAATAAATATTAATGACCTCTTACCAACGGGTTGTCCTTTTTGTGGAGAGAGGAAAATATAATATTTCCCTACCGTAATAGATAACCATAAAAACATCTTTACAAAAAAATGTAAGAAAATTACAAGTACTATCTATTATTAAATGGATAGGAATTTACAAAAATCACACCTAATATTGTTAAATTTCACCTTGAAATCTCAGATAATTCCTCAAAAGAGGTCATAATAATTCAAGAAGTGATCTAATAATACTATTTTAAAAGGAAGCACTTAAAGTGACAAATCAAGGTTTATTTCCTAATTTTCGTTCTCTTGAGAGTATAGCTTTAGATCAAACTGAAAAATTCATGAAACCGCGTACTTTCCTTGATTTAATTTATACTCTATTTTTAATTCTATGGTGGCTCTTTGCTTTTAATTCATATATACGCTCAACTTTATTTTTTGTAGTGTTAACGATTTTTTTCTTTACACCAATTTATATGATGCTTTGGAAACCTGAAAAATCTTCGGCTAGTATGATGAATCGAGCAATTAAACTCGTAATTTTTTTTATATTTATTCAATTAACCTCTCCCCAAACACCAATATTCTCTGAATTTGATAATCTATTTATTCTTACATATGCAGAAATTGAACGGTTTATTATCTGTTTTATTATACCTTTTGTTGTTATTTTAAAATCTTTTTCACTTGAATCATTAAATTTGGGATATTTCTATTACTTAAGTCAGATCTTAAGGTCATTTTGGAAAGCTCTTATAATTATTTTTATCTTCAAAGGATTAAACATTTTTATACCTCCAACTAATATCCCATTTAATTTTGACATAGTTTTGTTCATCGCTTATATTTTATATGTTTTCAGTAGTTTTTTACCAATTTCTCGAAAAAAGGTTAAAATTTCTGCTGAAACAATTCTTGAACAATACCAAGCATTCCAGTCTCCAGGAGAGAGAGTAAGAGATGTTTTTCTTATAAGTGGGATTATTATCATTATTCTAAATGTACTAGGGTGGATTCAACCAGAAAATCAGAGTTTCTTTTCTTATATAGCTGTGATTAGTTTAATCCTTGGTTTTGTCTTTATCTTTGCTCCTAAAGAACAAAACGGAGTAAAAAATTTCTTAGGTTCCTTATCAGGGGGCAGTTTCGATCCCAATAGCGATTTAGGATCGCGAGTCCACAATTTTGTTAAAACAATTCAGCAAACATCTTTTCAAAAGCCTGAAACGATTTATACCATATCAGATGATAAAGTTACTTTACTTGATAAAGGAAAGACAATACTTAAGGCAAATAAAGGAGCAATAGCTATTCCGACAGTTACTGATAAGGGAACAGCTCTTGTTTTAGTCGGAAAGTCTGAAATGGAGACAACAGATGATTCAAACAAGCACGAAGCAAAGGAAATTGATGGTACTACAACTATTTGGTTAAATCCCGAAGAGTGGGCTAAAATTAAAAATCAGCTCACTATAAAAAATTTATCAACTATATCTGAATCTGAACTTTTGCAAGTAGGAATCAACACGAAGAATGAACTTTCAGCTAAAGCAGAAAGCGCGTTTAATACTCTTAAAAATTGGAAAGGGCCCCAAGGTATATTTAACTCCTTTTTTGATCCTACCCCTTCTAAATATGCTATAACTGAGACCAAGGATTATACTTCAGTTCGTTTACCTGGTATACAGGTTTTCGAGTCGAAACAATTTGAATTGGTTAATATTTTAGGTGGAGTAGTTAAAGTGATTGAAATAAAAGAAATAGGTACGTATGTACAAATATTAGGAGGAATTGTAACCGTAATAGAGAAAGGAGATTATACATTTGTACAAACTCCTGTTGTTTCAGTAATAGACACACCAAAAGGTGAAATGGTAAGAGTTTTTGGAATCGACATTCAGGATGGAGAAAAAATTGATTTAGCTGAATTTCGTGAGAAAATCATTACCGATCACTCTAAATTTAATCAATTATTTACGGCCCGATTGGAGAGATTATTTGAGACTAATCCTCAACTTCTATTAACTGAATCAAAAGGAGAGCGACTAGGATTCCTAGTTGGAGAAGATAGCTTGCTCAATGATAGTTCTGCAGAACAATTACAACCTAGTAAAATTCTTCCTCCTCCTTCTCCTCCTCCTCCTCCTAAACCTCTTCGGTCTAGGCCAAAAATCGATGAAAGTAAAACATTAGTAGTTGGTAAAAAAATAGTAATTGGAACGGTTCAGGATAATAAAAAGATAGCGATTGAAGATATTGAAAAAGAAATATATCAGGTTGAATCATTAATTAATGAGGCTGATGATAAATTTCTATCAATGCAAATCTCTGAAAATAAACATACAGAGATAGTTACAAGATTAGAGGAAAGAAAATCTCAGCTCTTAGATAAATTATACAAAATTAAAGAACAAAAGGAATATTTATAGAATAATTCTGTTAATAACCACTTAATTTTCGTCAGTTAATACCTGGGCAATCTTTAAGCTATTTATCAATGTTTCAACTTTATATTTTGATTCAGCGAGTAATAAAAAGTCTTTTTTTATCGAAAGTACTGAAATTCTATCATTAAATACTTTAATTACTTCTTCAGGAGATTTATGAATGGCTAATTCTCTCCATTCAAGTAATAATGCAATTGAACGAGTAAAAAGGTCAATTGATTTTAATTCATCCCCTGTTTTGAGTACAATGAATGCAGCATAATGATAAGCATTACTTGCTCTCCTTAAACTTATTGCCGCGTTTAGAATTACTTTTTCTTGCTGGAAATTTTGTATCTGATCTTCAGGTAATGATTTTAACAATTCGTTCGCTTCTAAGAAAAATCTTGCTGCTTCTTCAAATTCTTCAAAGGCAAAATAATAATTAGCAATTTGGATGTGAACAGGGATTAAGTCTACTTCTGCAGCAGATGATTTTTTTAAGTTCTCTAGAGCAGATTTGAAAGCATTGAAAGCAGGAAGAGTTCTATTTTTTTTTCTCTCAATTTGTCCAATCTCAAAAAATATTGACCCTAATAGTCTGAATTTATGAATTCCTTCCTCCATTTTATTAACCAAACTCGTGGCTTGATTTAACAATCTTAAAGAACTTTCTAAATCATTTTTTACAGCTCTTGCACCTTCATATAATGATTTTGAAGCAGAAGTATAATCTTCAATCTCTATAAAAAGACGAGTTGATTCTTCAAGAAGCTCAATAGCTTTATTATATTCCCCTAAAGCAAAATAAGATGATGTTGCTAGAATTAAAGAGCTAGCAGCATTTTTTATCTTTCCATCAATTTTGAGTAGAAATTTAGCTACTTTTTCTCTTTGAGCTGCTGATCTTCTTAATAAACTTAAGGAATAGTCAATATTCTCTTTTTTTTCCGTTTCAGAGTGAATGAACAATTTACTGGCAAATGTAGCTGAATATTTTGCTGCATTTAAAGCGTCCAGTTCAGAAATAAGCTTAATTGCCTTTTCAAAACAGGAATATGCTTCTTCAAATCGATTTTGCTCGTGAAGAACTATACCCATGTCATAGTTTAGAGCTGCGGTATTACTCGAATCATTGATCCATAAAGATCCCGCTTGTAATAGTTCTATAGCCTTTTGATATTCTTGAAGGAGATAAGCACATCTTCCTGCTAACGCAGAACATTCTCCAGCCATTTCGAAAGTTCTTGCTCTAGCAAATGCATTTGATCCTTTTTCATATGCATCTTTTGCGTCGTGATAGTTTCTTCCCTCAAAGAATATATGTCCTGCAAGCTTAAATGCCTCCCCCGCCTTGTTATCATTTACGTGCTCTAGTCTATTTGCTGCCTTTAAAGCGGTCCATAATTGATTACGGTCGTGTGTCTTTGTCCAAGCATGATAGGCTAAATCAACATCTTGAGTTGCACGAGGAATTGAATACTCAATATTGAGGTTGTTTTCATCTAATTTAGTATATTTCTTATCTTCATGAGTAGTAAAAGTCTCAATAAGTTTATTCCAAATTTCTTGAGAATTAAATTCATCTTCCTTAATTTTTAAAATATCAAGATAATTAAATATGAAGAGATCCAGATGTTCATGAAGATATTTTTCAGTCTCTTGTTCAAGGATGAAAGCTAAAAAGAATGGTCGTTCCTTTCCACGAAGGTTTTGATCTGGCCACGCATCAAAAGCTACTCTAGCTGTAACTCCATGTCCTAAGCTTAACATAGGAACGGAAAATTCTGTTCTTTGAGATTGACCATGTTGACCAAATACTGTAACTGATGCAAGATATATTTGAAGGGCGATAGACTCGGGATCAACAAGTTCAGTAGGAGGAAAAAGAGAAATTATTGACGGACCAGTAATATCATCCCATCTAACTGCGAGAATGCTCACACCTAAGTTTAAAGGATCAATCATTATTCTGTCTCTTCTATTTTCTTCAACTTTCTTAAATCTATAAGCTTCTTCTCTGAAATTGAATTTCTTTCTAATAAAAAGAGTTCCTCTTTTCCTGGAACAATAATTGTTGGTCCAACTGGAGTAAAAGATTCACTTCCTCTGATTCGCAAAATGATAAACGAATGATGTTCTTTTTTATCTAAAAAATTCCATTTGAGAATTTTTTGATTTTTTTCCTTTTTCAATGATGGTTTTAGATAAATAGGATCTATTAATTCTATATCAAATTCCGGTGGTATTCGATCAGTTAAGATGAATTTATTATCAGAAGAGTTCTTTATTGAATAATACCAAATATAATCATAAGTTATGGAGTCATGTAGAGGTTGAGAAATTTTTTCTATTTTGATTAAACCAGTATTAGTTATAATTTCCTCAATATAATGTCTCGTTATCGGTTTTTCCCGGAATTTATATAAAATTTGAAAGTTATCACCAGGATTAAATGTATTAAAGGTCCATCTAAATAATGTGGAATCATGAGTGGGAATTGTATATGGTTTGAGATTTTGAGATGACTTAAAATCAGTCACAATTAGTTCTGGAGGAATAACATCTTCTATTAAGATTTCATTATAGATTTTCCCCGTTGTATTCACAAAATCTAGGTTTGCTTGTAAATCTTGTTTTATAGAATGATAGGTCGTGATAACCGAGACTTGGGTTTCTCTTCTTAATAGAATTGATCTTTCTACTCTTTTTCTAAGGACATATTCTACTGCAAGCTTTGAACCAGGGTCGATTTTATCTGCTTTCCATGTAAAAACCATTCCAGTTTGCGTTGGTTCTTTTGTTTCTAGATTAAAGTCTGATTTTACATCAATAACCTGCCATTGAAATGGTATAGTATCCACAAGCTCAATATCAGCTAATTCTTCTTCATATTCGTTGATAAATTCAGTTCGTGCTGTATAATTTAGGTCTAATATATCTGGTTCTGAAAAATCCATTAAAAATTGTTCATTCTCTTTTTCTAGCTCTATATTATCTTCATTGATAAGATCAACAATTTTTAATTCCTTATTTGTTCTTTTACCACGATTTAAAGTCGTAAAAGGTTCCGTTAATCGTGTTTCCCCTTTTTTATCTCTAAAAACTGCATTGGCTTGAAAATTTGTCTTTTTCTTCTGTCTTGTCGCTTTAGAAACAGCAGTCATAACATTAAAAGTATCTAACTTAGTTTTGCTTTCCTGTAATTGAGGAATTATATAGTCTTTTGTATCTTGAATGACTTCATCATTTTCATGAATTTCATCAAATTTTATAGATACAATTGTGTGTTCAGATTCAAGTGGGACGATATCAATGTCAAATACCTCTTCTTGCACCTCTTTTTCATCAGTTTTTTTTAGTTGATTATCTTGTGTTGTAGCAAATTTTCTCTCTATTGCATCTTGAGCAATACTGAATTGATGAAAGGAAGAAGTAAATCCATATTCTTTGCCTTTTTTGAGTAATAATTGAGCTGTATCGAAATCTTCAATCATTAAATATCTTAATATTGCCTTTCCATAACAGCTAGCTGCTTTTTCTAGATCATTAAGATCCATATGGAAATCGCCAGCCAAAGTTAAATATTGTCCAGCTTTTTTTCTGTTTCCAGAGCTATCAAAACAGCTAGCTGTTTCTTCCAAAATACTTGCGGCTAATTCTAAGTTATTTTTAGCTGCAGCTAATCCATTTTTTGCTAATTCGTCACATCTAGAATTTTTTAGCATTTAATTGACCAACGAATTATTCAATTAGCCGATATTTTGATTTAATTGTGAGAACTTCAGTGATTCTTGGTGTGTAGCTAGCCAGTGGATCACTATAATCATATTTTACTGATTGGTAGTGTCTTGAAAAAATAACCCAAGAGACACGTTTATTTTCACTTTCAATAAATCTTGAAAGTTTTTCAAATGCGTCTTTTCCATCTTCACCGAAATATAAATAACACATTTCTTTTATATCGTTTATAATTTCTTCTGATTGATTACGAGAATACTCACCAAGCCTTTCTAACAAATCTCCTTCCTTAGGATTAATTTTTTTACTTTTCAGAAGTTCAAGTATTATATTTGAATCTTCTAAGGAATTCTTAGCTTCAGCAAAGGAGATATTTATGAATGGCACTTAGGGAATCCTCATAAAAAATAACACTGGAAATTTATTAAATACCTAGCTAAACAAACATAAAACCGTAAATTCCTTTAATAATTGTAATGAGGTTATTAAGTGATTCAACGACCATTATGTCTTCAAAAATTACATTTTTTACTTTCAAGCTATACCAGAACTATTATTAATTTACCTAAAGGGTTTCAACGAGCCTCGGTTTTAGTACCTTTTTTTCTAAGAAATAAAGAATGGAAACTTATATTCATTCGTCGTACAGAAATCGTAACTAATCATAAAAACGAAATTTCTTTTCCAGGAGGACGATATGAACCCGATAAAGATAAAGATCTTGTTGATACGGCTTTAAGAGAAGCATTTGAAGAAATCGGAGTAAAAACAATCGACATTCTTGGGATAATTGATGATATTTTCACTATTAGTAAATATGTTGTAACTCCAGTGATAGGATTCATCCAAGCAAACGAAGAACTGGATCGAAAATGCTTTGATTTAGCAGAAACAAATTATGTTATAGAAGCACCTCTAAATGTTTTGAACCAACCTAAGTATTTCTCTTTTAAGGAAGTTACCTATAAAAACAGAATTAAATTTCATGTTCCATTCTTTAATTTCCAAGAAGAAATTATTTGGGGAGCTACTGGTAGAATATTAGTTAATTTATTTAATCTATTAAAGAAACTTGACATTGGATGCAAGATTAATCTAATGAAACATGATTCTTGGATATTAAGGGAAACCAATGATAAGTCTCTTTATTCAACATATCCTCTTGAATTAGAATAATGAAAAGGAAATTTAAATTACTTTAATTCCTCATAGATTTCTTTTATATTATCAAAGGTAACTTTTAGATTTCTTTCTTCCACTAAACTAAGAATTTTTTCAATCATTTCTCCTTTAGCCCCTAAAGAGGCAGCTAAGTTCCTTGCATGAAGTTTCATATGGCCTGTTTGTATTCCAACCGTAGCTAATGCTCTTAAAGCCCCAAAATTCTGTGCTAATCCAACAGCAGCCATTATTTCAGCCAATTCCAGAGCACCACCAGGAATGCTAAGGTTAAGGATTTTGAAGGAAATTTGAGCTATAGGATGAATACGAGCAACTCCTCCTACTAAACCTACAGCTAAAGGTAGCTCAATTGTACCAACAAGATCTCCCGTATTATTTTTTTCCCATGTTGTTAATGAAGAATATTTTTCAGGTATTTTTGTAGCTGCATAAGTATGTGCACCTGCTTCAATCGCTCTCCAATCTTGAGCTGTAGCAAGTGCAACCGCATCGATACCATTCATTATACCTTTATTGTGTGTTGCACAGCGATAAGGATCAGCTTCTGCAAACGCATAAGCTTTTAATATACCATCAACAACTTCCTCTCCACGAAATTCCTTTGTCGCTAGATCATCCTTTTTAAAAATTGCTCTTGCACGCACTATTCGTTTATCAGCAAGATTTGATATTATTCTTAGGAGAGCTTTTCCTCCTGTAATTTCCTGAGCTAAGATAGAAACTGATTCATTCATTGTATTAACTGCATTAGCTCCCATTGCATCACGTACATCAACTAACAGCTCTAGAATAACCATAGCTCCCTGTGGGGTATCTGGAAGAACTTTAACCATAATTCCTTTACAACCTCCTCCAAATTTCAAGAGTATAGGATCTTGTAGATTGGCTATCTCAATTATCTCTTTTTCCTTTTCTAGAAGCTTATTTCGTGCATTAAAAGGATCAGGAATATCTGTTAGTTGAATTTGACCAATCATTATAGGTGCGGTATTACTTGTAAAAAACCCACCGCTTTCTCTTGCCACTTTTGCACTATTTGTGGCAGCTGCCACTACAGAAGCTTCTTCAACCGCCATAGGAATTAAATAATCCTTTTTGTTAATTGTAAAGTTTGTTGCAATTCCTAAAGGGATTTGCATCACTCCAATTGTATTTTCAATATAATGACCATGTCCTGCTTTGTCTAGGATAGATGTAGAATCTTTAAGACATTGTAATTCGTCTGAACTCAGATTACATAGTTCCTTCATTAATTTTTGCCTTTCTTCTACATTTTTTTTAAAAAATCCTGTAATTCTTGAATTAATTTTTCTTTTATTCATCATTTATCCACCTAAATCAAAATCCTAGAATAAAATTATTCTTAATTGATTATAAAATCATAAAAGGATCACTCTTAATATTTCTTTTAGTTGAAAATTTCTTGAAATCGAGATTTTAAAATGATAAGATCTATCCTAATTACATAAACAGGTAGTTTATATACTTCTAATAGAATTCTAACTAGCTTGTTAGGTTAATTCCAATAAATGTGGAAGCAGGACTTGAAAAATAAATAGAATTCCCTTTAGGAATTGGTATAAAAAGATCATCAAGTTCAATGGTGGATGAGTTTTTTTGAATATATATCGCTAAAATTGGTGCTTGAGACTTGCAATCTAGAATTTTAGAATCCTTTGGTGCACAATAGAATGAAAGCTTTCCTCCTAAAGAAGCTGAGGACAGAATTAAATTAGTAAAAATAAGATCTTTTTCGCTTGGAGGTGAAAGTAGTTTTGCTTTTGAATCCAAAACTTCTTCAACATTATCAGAGGAGAAATATTGAACATCCTCAAATTCTTCAATCTCCTCTCTCTCCAAACTAATAGATTCTTTCTCCGCTTCTATAGTTTTTGATTTATTAATAGTATCAAATGGAATTTTCGTGATTGACGTTTGGGGGGTCTCTGGGGCTAATTTAGGGATTATAGACTCTGGAATAGTCTTTTTGTTTTTCATATCTTTTTCATCAATTACGTCAAATGAGGAAGTAGGAGTAACTTCTAATAGTGTATTCGCAGATAATAGACCTTTCTCAGATACTATATTAATAAATTCTAGAAATTTTGAGGTTTCATTCCCCTGATCTTCTGTAGATATTCTATGTGTTAAACCTTTTTCTAATCGCATTTGACGTGCAATTTGACTAGAAATAAATCGCTTACGGACATTTGATTTTGAACCAGTCCAAATAAATATCTGACGATCTTCTTCATCAAGAAAAATAATTACTTCGGTTTCTTTAAGATCTTTTGGAGACTTAAATTTTACTGGGATGTATTCCCCGTCTGGGGATGGCATAAAAGCATAAGCACGTTGTGAGTCCATTTATATCCCTACTTTTGAGGTTCATACAGTTTATTAAAAGGAAAACTACGTAGAATTTTTACAAAAAGACAATGAAATGTGTACTTATTTAAGGTTTGCAAATAAAAAGTCAAAATTCTGAAGAAATTTATAAAAAGAGCTATCCTATCAGATAATACAATTTATATTAAAAAATATGGTAAAAGAAGTTTGCTTAAAAAGTAGAAAACTTATGATACATGAATTAGAATTTAAACGATTAATACTTACTGTTATAATTTACCTTTTTGAATATTTTTCTGTCAAATACAATTTGATTTAGAAATTTTAAAATATAATAATTGTGATAATCATAAATAGGAAACAATAACATGGTAATTTAAACTATATAAATAAACTTTAAAAAATTGAAGAATTAAAGTGATAAATAGATAACCACTATTCTCTACAATGTTTATTGAGTATATGAAAGTTAAAAGAACCTTAAATCCTAAGCGGAGGTACCAAAGTGGCTATGGAGCGGCCTGCAAGAAGGAAATAAGTTCTATTTCCTTCTAGATAGCCGTATTACGTGCGTTCAAATCGCACCCTCCGCTCTCCTCTTTTCCACTAAATCTTGAAATTTTTTAAACTATATTTTTTTAAAAGAGTATTAAAAAGAGAGAACATATTGCATTTATGGAGTTTGAATTAATGTCTACTCAATTATTCGATGTAGTTGTTATCGATACAAATTTCTTCATTTCTTTGTTAAACGCTGGAGTTATTGAGTCGCTTCTTCCGAATTTGACTGATATTGCTAGTTCTGTGGGTATGACTGTGATGATTCCCGAAGAAATTCCGAAGTCAGATATTCCAGGGAAGTACAGAGAGCTTAGAACCTTGGTACCAAAGTATATCCAAATGGAACCAGTAAATCGTGATTCAAAGCTTTGGAAAAATACTGCAAGATATGCAATTCACGAAAGAATGGTTCGTGTGAATGAGGATCCTGCTGATATTGATATTGTAATACTCGCAAAGAAATTTAGTCTTCGAAATAACCATCGTGTGGCTTTAGTTTCTGATGATGAAGGTGTTGCACGTATCATCAAAGAAAATAAACAATTTAATTCAATTGAACATCTCTCTTGTGGATCTTTTGTTTCTGTTTTAGCTGCCTCTGTTTCTGATATTGGAATGCGAAAGATCCTAGATGATACAGTAGAGCGTGTGTTTAAAGCTTCTTGGAGTTATAAGAAAAAAACTCGTAGATATATTGATGTTGCCATGCTTATTGATGATCTTACCGATACAGCCCGATTTGTTAGGTCTGCAGCTCAAGTAGGAAGTGATACTGCGTCTTCTGGAATATTATCCCCTAAGAAGGAACTTGAGATAATACAACCTGAAGATACCCTGATTATTGCCCAACAGCTTATAATAAAAGCACGGGAATCTCGTGATAAATTCAATCTTCAAGAAGCGGAGAATATGGTTTTAGAGATTCTATTAAAAAGCTCTGAACTTATTTATAAGATTGATGGACTAGAACAACGGGTAATTGTTGAACGTATGCTTCGATCTGAACTTTTTGAACATCACTCATGGTTACTTGATTTTAAGTTAACACATAATCAAATTATTGAAGCTTTGGTGCATGCTGAAGCTTGTCGTGTCTATATGAACTTTATATCGGTTGGAAAAGAAGCAATTGAAAATTTAATTTCATTGCAAGGGCTTTTATATTTATTACTTGGACGTTATGAGCAAGCTCTCAGTCTATTTAAAAGAGTACTACCACAAGATAATGAAATTTCGACTACACAGTTATTAGGACTTACTATATCTTTGATAGCTAATAAACAGCTCAACGAAGCATTTTTTCTGTTAAATAAACATCGAACTCATTTAGATGGCATGTTAATTTCAATGCATACCTATGCAAATGATTTATATTCACATGATCAACGTGAACTAGCCATAGAAATATTAAAATTTATTGTAAAGAATTATACAGACAGAGAGGAAATTGAAAGATCTATAAAAAGATTATTTATATTAACAAGGTTAAGAACAGATCTTGTTGATTTAGATCTTAAAGTTCAAAAGATCTTTAAACAAAAATTAAGAAAGGACTCCCAAGATAACACGAAGATAGGAATTTCTACAGCCTTAAGAAATAATCTTCCAATAGAATTATCTCCTGCAGAGGACAAAGGACCAAATGAGGAGTTCAAGGGATTCTATCATATTTTAGATATTAAGGAAGTTCATGATCGTGATGAATTAAATGCAATAGTATGGAATGAAGGAAATAATTCTACTTGGAATTTAGTTTTAGATGCTGCTTATAAGCCAGCATTAGAAGAGAGTGTAAAGATCAAAATTACATCAGGTACAATTAAAGACATTAGACCTGCAAAAAAAGGTCAAATCTTCAGAGGTACAATCATCTTTCATAATCCTGCAATTCAACCTGAAATGATCAAACCATGGTAAAAAAAAATTAAACCATAATAAAATTAACATTATACCATAATTTGTGAAGAGCCCTCACTTGTTTTGTTATTGCTGGATTTTTAAGAATAAATTCTTTCAATGTCGAAGAAATAGGACGTGAAAACTTATTTTTATCCATTATTAATGTGGAAATAAATTTTGGCTCAATTATTTCAAAGTACTTATTACAAATTTTTAAATTAGGATTGGAGATAGAACTTACTTCTTTGGGATTTCTGTTAGGAATAAGTGGATTCCAGTCTTTCTTTTGATTTATAATCCCACGAAGACAAATTTTTGATAGTGAAGCGCCTACAATAACTTCCTTTGTTTGTGAGTGAAAAAGTTTAGCAATTGTAGCTGAACCAATCTTATTTAAGATATGGCCATCAAAATGAACCATGTCAGCTCCAATAACAGCGGTTTCTGCTAATTCTGAAAATTCATTTATTGAGAAATCAATACCTAGATGAGTTTTTCTATACCCAGCATTAGCTAGTGAATGAGCTGTTCTTTCTCCTTCTTTTAAAGGTCTCGATTCTAGGACGTATATTTCCTTATCATTAAAGCCATCTTTAGCTAACTGTAATAATGCTTTTATAACAGTAGAAGAGTGAGAAAATGTTAATATCGATTTTTTTTCTCTTAACTCTTCTACTAGACGATTAATTGTATTTATTTCACCAACCCGCATCTGTTCTTTCCGAGTTGCAAAAATCATTTCGATTGATGCTTTTGCGTTTCCTGATTTCAATCCTTCTGAATCTATTAGATCAACCAGTCTAATGTATATAGGTAGTAGAGCATTTTCGATAGTAGCCATGGGATGAGTATCTAGAAGGAGTTGAATAGCTGTTTTCAGTATTGATTCATCAAGTTGGGTTCCAATTCTTAGACATTCTCTTTTTAAGGCACGAAGGCTGTCCTCTGCGATTTGCGTTGCACCATTTTGAGTATCATTGTTGATGGTTTCAACTGATTTCATAAATATTTTAGATAACAAACTCTTAAGTTCCTTAAATATTTAATAATTATAATTCGTAAGTGTTATTTTTCATTTACAGTTTTATTAACTACTTTCTAACCAAGAAAGCTGTTCAATTATCAACCTATTGTTTAATACTAGTCAAATTGCCGATTTGATAATTCATATCCATTAAGATGGTAAGATTTTATGTGTTTTAACTATCGAGAATCGTATTTAGTATGAATTAATAAAAATCTTTTAGCAAGTTTTCCTAAATTGAGAGCTTCCTCTTCATTGAGATGATTTTTCGAGCTTATATCCTCAGGATTTGTAGCTTCTATAAAGGCATATTCTGCGTCTTTTACAAGATCGACTAAATTATTATTTATGCCTGTATCTCCTGTAAAAGCTAAATATTTAATTTTGTTGTGAAATATGGCATAACCATAGGTTGGTACTCTCGCTAAGAGGCCTTGGTTTACAATTGATCCATAGTGAACCATTGGATAAGATTTCACATAAATACTCCGGGAAATTCTTACTGTTTCATTGTTTTTAAGGGGACGATTTTTTAGCTTAAAAGGTAACGAATCCTTATAGATTGATGTAAATACATCTAATAAAGATTCCACCTCAATACTCTCACTGGGGTAGTAAATATTGATATTAGATGGTAATCCTAACATGCGTAAAAACCCTAAGAACGAAAATAATCCTCCACAATGATCATAGTGCCCATGACTAATAAAAATGTGCCACGATTGACTTTTTGAAAAATTAATTTCTGTTTTTAAGAGATCTCGTATAATTCCATCCCCAATATCTAGTAGAATAGTGTCTTTTTCGCTAGAAATTAAGATTTGGGTTGCAATACCAGCAGAAGAAAAAAGGAGCTGATGTTTCATTTTTATTACAATACCTAATCAGGGAATGTTTGCCATTCAAGGAGCTTTTGAATAAGTTCGCATCGAAGTGATATCTCATTGGCCATTGCCAACTCTGTATCAAATATATCTAGCATCCCTTGAATATTTAGGATACTCATTAGTATCATAAGAGCTAGATGAAAATTTAAAGGGATATAATCTGAGGGATAAAGCGAATTTAAAGATAGTTGCTCAAGTGCAAGAATTTCATTATAACCACTTAAAAATGATTTCATATTTGTAGTTAATCTGCTTAATGACTTATCTAATCGATACTGATCTACTGCCTCGACTGTAAAAAAATTCGCTATGTCTTCAAGTCGATCATGTTCACTATTAATATCTAAAAATTCAGGATCAATTATATATGTTTGAATCATTGGTTTTTGCCCAATTTTTACATCAAAGATTAGATTACCAGGATGAAAATCACCAAAACTAACTGATCCTGAATTTATGGAGTTCTTTTCCACCATGGGTATTTGTGAATTAAACATTTCCTTAATTTTTTGCCTTGTATAATCATCCACAGGGATTTCTTCAATACTTCTATTACTTAATAGTTTATATTTATCAAACCATGGTTTGGTGATCGATGTACTATGGAATGCTGATAAGCACTTACCCGCATATCGATATTTTTGAGGTTTTGGAATTTTAGAATCACGGAAATCGTCACCCTGAATACCCTCCATTATTACAACACTTCCTGAAAAAAAGATAACTGAAGCTGAAAATATCCCCAATTTCTTATATGGCATAATTCTCTTTTCTAAGAAATTAATTTTTTTTACTACAGTTGTTGCTTGGGAATTTTCTTCATATATTTTTACAGCAATACTAGCCTCGTCACTACCTAGATCTGACTCTAAGAGGACCTTAACTATATGAATACCTGTGGCACCTAATCGCTTTTCAACAGTAATATTACTAACTTCAATTTTAGAGGGTGCTCTTCCATGATATTTTGTTAAAACAGACACAAAATAATCGGAAAATCCTTCAATAATTCCCATTAATACTTTTTGAAGACGAGAATTACGTTCATCTTGCATAAAAATCTTCCTAAAAATAAGACCTTATGTTACTTCATAAATCTAATTCAATCAATCAATTGAAAAGTTTATGGATAATCTGTAATTAGTCTATTCAAAGCAAAATTAATGCATCAGGAGCAATAAAAAGCATGATTCTGTCTAATCAGGACATTATTACTGCTATAAAGGAAAAAGAAATATCAATAAATCCGCTTGATGAAAATGCAATTGGACCTTGTTCAGTAGATCTAAAACTAGGTAATACATTTTTGGTTTTTCGTCATGGAAGAATGTTTAGACCAAATGATCGAACAGCAATTCATAAAAATACTGAAATAATTCGAGTTGATGATGAACCTTTCGTATTATCTCCCAATCAGTTTGTTTTAGCCTCTACGTTAGAAAAAATATCAATTTCAAAGAAATATGCAGCAACATTAGAAGGAAAATCCTCCATAGCACGATTGGGTATAGTTGTCCAAGCAGCAGGATTAGTAAATCCAGGAACAGGACTAAATGACCCCACAACTTTAACTCTAGAAATCGCTCATCAAGCAAACTCTCCAGTAGAATTAATTCCAGGGATGCCAATAATTCAAATAATCTATCATCGCCTTTCTTCTCCTGCAACCGTTGGTTATGATGATCGACCTAAAAGTAGATATATTGGATTGAATGATCCTCAAATCTAGTTTTTCTTTAAAAATTGAGTGTAAATTATAAATAATGCAAAAACACAGATGATAAGAAGAAAGAAGAAGAATAATTCAGGATATTCTGGAATAGTAGATGTTTCCTTGAATTCACCTTCTACTAACCATGCAACTGAATTAAAAGCCAAGATACGATTAAACTCGGAATTTCCTCCATAAGCAAAGCTAGAAAATCCAATATTATCAAATATTAAATCAGTGGCAAATAATAAAATTCTTCCTCCCGATATTCCCTCGTGACTAATCAGTGTTGGTTTACCTTCCACATCTGCTATAATCTTGGTTTGATTCGAAGGTACAAGAACTTTCAAATAGTTACCTCGAAAGGGGAACTCTGTTATTTCTTTTGTAAATTTTTGTGGATTATTGATGATGGATTGTTGTACCCCATAAGACACCGTCTCGTCTATAGCTAGACCAAAATATGCTAAAAAAACATTAAATTCTGTTATATTATAATAATCTACAACCGAACTTAAGATTAAAATGCCTCCTCCAAGTTCAAAAAATTGGAGAATTGAGGTTAAAGAGGATTCAGTTAGTGAAAAATAGTCTTTTCCAGGATCTATAACCCAATCCATATAAATATCAGAAATTAAAGAGAATGGATTTGCTAAAACAAGAACATCATATTTAATTAATTCAGAAAGAGAAAATTCTCTGCTTAAATGCGGAATCACACAGTAATTGTTCTCTACTAAAAACTTAGTGAAAGAAGAATACATTCCTACTGTGTTTGAAGAATCTCCTTGTGTATCATACATTCCTGTACCATATCCGTGTCGTACTATACTATTAAGGCTCTCATCAAATAATATTCTAGCCAAAGGTTTTCTAATTTCAAATTGAACCTGTAATTTAGAGTTTCCAATATTAATAGTATCATTTATAAACCTAGGGACAGTATTATTCGGGATTGTGAAATTTATTGGAAGTAAAGAAGATCCATTAATTAGAATATTGTTTGGTTTTATTTTCACAAAATTCTGTAAGGGTTCTGATATTTCCAAGGCATATTCTGTCTTTCTACTGCTTATAACTGTTAGATTAAATTCTATTGAGCTTCCTGTAAACAAAACTTCATATGGGTCTATCGGTAAGCGTTTTGGATGAGCTATTATTAATTCTGGATAATTCTCTACTATTTTAGACGAATTTAAAACATTTAATGATTTTGTAAGATTTAAGAAACCTGCACCTCTTTTCCAAACAGGAGCATTCATTTCTTGGGCTCCTTCAAGGAGAGCAGCTTTCAAAGTCCCACTTGTATAGCTTATTCCATGATCTCGAAGATATTCAATTAGTAAAGCAGCTCCGCCTGCTACAACAGGTGCTGCAATTGATGTTCCTGATTTGGTTACATAACCCGAACCATCTCCATTAGGTCCTGGAATAGAAATTCCTGGTGCTGAAAGGTCTGGTTTTAATGAATAATCAACTTTGAGTCCACTAGAAGAAAAACTTGCCATAGAGGTACCTGTTACATCACTTGCAGCAACTGATATGCATTCCAAGGCCGTTCCTGGATTATGGAGGGTTCCTCTATCTCCATACGAAGATCCTGAATTACCAGCAGAAACTGTGACTAATATATCATATGCCTCTGAGATAAAATTTATCACTTCATCCCTTATACCTCCAGGGAGGTTGTGATATTGTCCAATAGATAAATTTATAATGTCAATTGACTTATTAACCAAAAAATCAATCGCATCTAGTATTCCTGCAGTAGTTTCTTCTCCACCCCCCCCACCTGCTCCCAATACCGTTGGATTATGAATAATTTTTGCGCTATATATTTCTGCTTGGGGAGCAATACCTGTTGATGATCCTGCTGCAATCCCTGCGATTTGAGTACCATGTCCTGAAGTAAGATAATCATCAGAAACACTAGAAATATCTTGGGAATATCCATTTTCTTGTGAAACAAAAGAAGCTCTTTCTATAATTCTATTTCCAAATTCTGAATGATTTGTTACTCCTGAATCAATGATTCCTATTTTGACACCGAATCCTGTAAGCCCAATTTGATGAAGATATGAAGTACCTGTATAACTCCTTAGCTCAGGACTTGTTGCAGCTAAATTTGGGGGATAGGTTTCTTTTACACTAGCTAAAGACGTTCTTATTGCTTTATTTAACTCAATTTCTATTATTTCATCTTTAAAGGAGGTGAGGAAAGTTTCCATACTGGATTTTTCTTGAAAATTAATATAAATAGCTGGAAAAGTCTTGTATCGTTTAATGAGATTATTTTCATAATTTTTTAATCCTGGAACTTTTGTTTTAAAAAAAACTAAAAAGTTTGAATTTATAGGATAATTCCCATTGATGATTTTTGTGCTATTTTGGGAAGTTAAATACCCAATTTCTAAGTTTGTCTGCAAAGGAATGACTATGGTACATAAAAGGAAAATTAAGCTTAGAAAAAATATTTTTGATTTTAGAAAATTTAGATTAAACATTTTTTCGCCTCAAAAAGGAAATTATAACCAGCTTAGCACTGTAGCAATGTTCTTAAGAGATTGTTCTTCAATCTGAATGATCTGGATACCTTTTCCGACTTCAATAATAAAATCATCTGTTCCAGCTCCGACCCAAGGCCCTGATTGCATGAATTTAAGAGAAATTTCATGACGTTGTTCTAGAGTTTCAGCTCCTCTTATAACGTCTTTTCCTTCGATTATTATCTGACTTAAACCTTCTATTCCTGAGGTTTCAAGGGAAATTCGTATCTTTAAATGTGTGAGAATAATGGAGGCTTCTTTATTATCACTTATTTTTGTAAATTGTTTTATTAATTTAGCACGGACCGGTTTGAGTGTGATTTGACTTTCATTTGAAATAAAGGGCAAAACCTGATCTTGGAATAATTCAACAGCATACTCCTGAGGTTCAAGAAGAATTATTTTAACAGCTGGAAAGAAAATATATCGATAAATTCTTCTTAAACTAGGAGAACGTGAAGAAAATTCAATTAATACCAATAATGCATTTCTACTTAGCTCTATAACATTTAGGAACGCTTTAGCTTTTGATCCACTTGTATCTATATATTTATCAACTTCAAAGGTCTTAATTCTTCCTTCAAAATTAGAAAATGATTTAATTTTGGGAACTAAATAAGATTCCCACCATATATCTTTTATTTCTAGTATCCTACCAAGTTTTTGTAAATTTCGTAGTTTTGCCTGGGGTAGTGTAGCGAGGATAGATTTGGTTGTTCCTTCATTTGCAGACGAAAATATATTTGAAGGTTCAAGGTTCACAATATTATTTTGCCATTGTTCAATTAACCGTTGGAATAAAGAACTGGGAATGTTTGCAAGCACTTCATAATCTATCTCAATACTCAACAAGAATATCTCCTGTTATTCAGGTGAAAAATTTCTTAATGTTCGATTTCGTCAAAAAAACTTTGTGCTAGTTTATGGAATGCCTCGTTTACATGATGATTCTCTTTAGCTGAAGCAGAAATATGATCTATAGCTTGAATTTCTTTTGCTAAAGCTTCCCCCTCATCTTCTTCAATCATACGATAATCTTCTAGGTCAGCTTTATTTCCAACGAGTATAGTTTTGATTGCAGATTTAGTAGTATCAGGTTGTGAGCAAAATTCCATTAATTCACTATACCAAGGACTTTTGATATTGCTTAGAGTCTCAGAACGGGTGACATCATAAACAAACATAGCTAAATGAGCACCTTTAAAAAACATATGTCGAATAGCAGCAAATCTTGCTTGTCCTCCTATATCATTTATAGAGAGGGTAACAGTTCTTCCATCTTTAAGTTTGACTTGTTTTGAAGAAATATCAAGACCCACAGTCAATTGATACGAATGTCTAAACCGTGAGTGTACAAACTGACTAATTAAACTTGTTTTTCCCACACCAGGATCACCTAGGAGGACTAATTTAAGTACTAATTTTTGTTTCATTAGTTGGACACCGGATCCAGCTTTATAGCTAATTCTTTTCGCTTCCTTCTGGTTTTGATGAATAAACTAATTTAAAGGTTCTTTAATTCTCTTTCGAAATTGAACATTTAAGTTGTTTGGCAGCAAGTATAAATGATAAAAAGTCCTTCCTAATTCTTTTAAGCTCCATAATAGATTATTAGATTTTTTATTTTCCCTAGAAAGAAATATTCTAAAGATATTTTGAATTTATGATCTAATAAAACCTTTTTTCAAGAGAATTTTACGCATGAATTGAGTATTCAGTCCAAAAGATATAATTAACCAAATCCAACGCAAAGTGTCTATAGATGGAAGAACTCGGGATTTCCTATGTCGAAAGAAATAAACTGTTTGAATGGGTAATTCTTTTATCTTCATATCTAAGAACCATGCTACAAATAATATTTCTGTTTCAAAATCAAAGTTTTTTTTGGACAATCCGTATTGTAGTAACTGTTTTAATCTCTTTGTATTGTAACAACGGTATCCACACTGTAAATCTTCCAATTCCCATTTTAACCAGAATTTACACCAATTTGAGGTTAAAATATTAGATATATAATTAGATTTAGGCATTTTCCTAAAGTCCCTACTTCCTACGAAGATACTTACGTTCTCATCATTCTTTTTGGATTTAAAGAATGATATTAGGTCTTTAGGATTATGTTGACCATCAGCATCAAGTGTTATAATCCATTTATAATGTGGTAAGTACTTTATAATCGCTTTAAAGGCATTTTTAAGTATGTAGCCCTTTCCCACATTTATTTTTGATCTAATAATCCGAATCTGATACTCTTTCGCTATTTGCATTGTACAATCTGTTGAACCATCATCTGCAAGGATGATTTGTTCTCGTGGTACAAACTTCATAACCTTAGATAGGATATCTGATAGATTTTCTTCTTCATTAAATGAGGGGATCAGAATTATAAGGTCATTTGTTATCAAAACATCTCACATATACATTTAACTTGGTCTTTTATTGTTTATCCGAGCTTTAATAGACTTTTTTCCCTTCTAAATATAAATTGTTTTAAAATACACTAATTAACGAATTGATATAATACAAATTTTTCTTAAATACTTCATTAATCGTCATAATTTTCAATGTTTCAATTTGAATTACATAATTATAAAAAAGTTAGATAAAAGTAGATTATTGAGTTTGAATTGTGCTCTTCACTTTGAAGATGCTTCAGGCTTTTCATTTGAAACTCTTGTAAATCATTTTAATTATTAATGATCAACTCTGTATTTATACCGGTTTTTAAATACGATAAAAGTGATAGCTAGAGGAAGAAGATATATGAGTGATGATAAACCCGATTCTAAATCCGTTTCGAAATTCGTTCGTGAAATGTTAGATCAAGATCCATCTCTTGTCCATGAACTCCAACAACGTAAAACAGCTCAGCGTGAAATTGCCAAAGAGATAAAAAATAAATTGTTACAAGGTGGTCAATTTTCTGATAAGGATCCACTTAAGTTAGAGGGTAATGTTGCTGTTGCTATAACTCGATACCTTAAAAAAATGCGGGAGCAACAAGAAGAAATACTTGGAGTAAAAAGAGTTCAGGATATATTAAAGAAGGGAACCACTGAGGTTACAGATGGTTTGAAACATTATAAAATTCAATTTCACGAAGATGCTGATCCATTTATTGTTGTTAAAGCAATATTAGACTTATTAAATACAAAGGACATCAGTTCAGCATATCTAAATCAGAATAATTTGGGATTATATGTAAAAAAAATGGCTGAAAATAAATTCTTAGATAAAATAAATGGATACAAGGGACTTGATGTTCTTAAACTCCAAGATTCTTTGAGTTTATTGAAACTTATTTTACCTCGACAAGCTCAACAAATCCCTGGAATTCTTGCACATGTCTCTTCTTTATTAGCAGACCAAGCGATTTCTCTTTATGATACATTAGTATCACATCATTCAGACCATCTTCAACTCATATTTGTTATTAATGAACAAAATGCATCAAAAGCTAGAGATATACTTCTTAAGTTAAATAATGATATTCAAAAGAGCTAAAAGGTGGAATCTTTTGACTCAAATTAAATTAATTTTGCTAGGTGCTCCTGGATCAGGAAAAGGAACACAGGCAAAATTTATTACAGAAAAATACAATATTCCCCAGATTTCTACAGGAGATCTTCTACGTAATGCTGTTAAAGACCAAACTGAGGTGGGAAAAAAGGCTAAGGTTTTCATGGATGAGGGGAAATTAGTTCCTGACAAATTAGTTCTTGAACTTCTGGAAGCTCGTTTAGCTGAACCAGATTGTGAAGCTGGGTTTATTCTTGACGGTTACCCACGGAATATCGCTCAAGCTACAGACTTAGAAAGAATAACTGAGATCGATTTAGTTATAAATATAGAAGTGGATTTTAATCTGCTAGTTGAAAGAATAACTGGTCGTCGAACATGTAAAACATGTGGAGCAATCTATCACATTATTTACAGTCCTCCAAAGAGAAAAGCACTTTGTAATAATTGTTCTGGAGAATTGTATCAACGTGATGATGATACTGAAGAAACAGTTAAAAAAAGACTTAAGACTTATGAGACTCAAACTAAACCTTTAATTGAGTATTTTTTAAAGAAAGGAAAATTAAGAACTTTAGTGAGTGATAGTACAATAGATATGATGAGACTAAAAGTCGAATCATTACTTAAAGAGACTTTTTATTAGAGCTTTTCGATAAATTAAAATAATTGATCAATGTGAGTTATGAGCTTTACTTTTCGTGAGAGCTTCACGGTTCGTGGGTCTCCACTCATTAAAAAAACTAGTTTTTCTCCTTCTTCTAAGCTCGATTGAAGGAGAAAACCACAAATTTCCGCATCAGTAGGATTCTCTGCAAAAAAGATTAATTTTTTTCTTCTCCGAATTAACCCTTTTTCAGCTATTATATCTGGTTCTGCTCCTCTACGTTGTCCTGTTGTTAAGTTAAATCGAACAGTCCATCCTGCTCTTTGAAAGTACCTTCCCGCTTGAGTAGGAATGTTTTCTAATGATATTCTTTCTTGAATTTCTTTATTTTCTGTATCTTCTGCTGTAGTTATATTAATTTCGCTTATATTATCTTCTTCTTGGAGGATACGGTGTTCACGGAATAAATTACTTAGTGTTTCAGCTGAGGGGGAAATACGTCCCTCCTCATACTCTTCCTGAGTTGTTGGAATAGTTTCGGGAATTGCTTCTCTTTCTTCCATTTTTGGTTCAATTGTTGTTTCTTTTACCTCAAATAATTCCTGTAATCTCTCAAGAGAGGGGGGTTTTAATTTTCCAGAAAACTGAGACATTTTTCCAGTTAAACCAATAGAATGATCAATTTCTTTCTGAGATTTCTCTTTGAATTGAGTAAATGTTAATGATCTTTCCTCGAAGAGAGACTCGTTTTGTTCTATTAACTTTTCAACTGGTAAATCTAGATCTTTTAATGTAAATCGAAGATTTGTTTGAATTTGCCCTCTCTTTAATGATTTTCTCGAAATTTCTCGAATCTGTGAAATTATATTAGCTATTGAAGGATTTAAATACTCCATTTCTATATTTGAAAGAATTTGAAGATAATACCCAACTTTTGGGAAGTTATTTTTTTCGAGAGAAGATATTAAAAGAAGAAGTCCTGCTCTTATGATGAAAATGTTAGTATCTTCGGTGTATTTATGTTCTACTACCTTTTCAAGTAATTTGTCACGTTTATTAATTTTGTCTAATTTATTATAAATCATGGCTTCTTCATAAAGTGTTTTAGTTGGCCAAAACTCCTTATCAATAAAAGAAAATTTTGATTGACTAAGGTTTATGTAATCTAAGGATTGATTAAGATCGTTATAAGAAATATAATGTTGATAAATTTCGTATGCGATTATTGCTTGAAAATGAGCAATTTCTTTCTTTAGTTTTAAAGGATAATTAATTAAACCTGAGTTTTCTGCAATGTCAACTTTATTAAAAGCTGTTTCAAGAATATTAAGAGCCTCTTCTTTCATATTTTCTTGATAATAAAGATAAGACGAATTTTGATATAGTTCAATCGCTATTTTCGGATTTTCTTCTAGATCACCTGCTATTCTAAACAACTTAGCAGCAGCTGTCTGTTTTTGCATTTTATAGTAAGAATATGCGAGATTTCGTGAGATTATTGAAATTGCTTCTAAGTCTTCAGTTAAAGAACTTTCTCTAGTAAGTTTTAAAGCCACTTTCATTGGAATTATTGAGAATTCATATGCCTTTAAACGTTGAAAATCCAGTCCAATACTCAATAAAATTGCAGCATATCCTTGAGTATTAATTGGTTTATGGTCAAAAAATGGTTCAATCTTATCTATATTGGTACGAGCTTGCATTTCATCCCCTTTATAGAAAAAAGAAAGAGCTAAATATGCATAAGAAACCCCAATAATATTATTGAGAACTGGAGATTGGTCTGAAGCTAGTTTTATAGCTTTTTGGAAGGAAAAGATAGCTAAAGAATAATCTTCGTTACTAATTGCTAGTTTTCCTTCTTGAATTCGCTGCCCTAACTGTTCTCTAAGACCTATCATGTTATCATTTAATCTAAAGATCACCAATAAATTAAAGCTTTCGTATTTTTTCATTTTTGTACAGAATAAATGTCTTTAATTTTTTGCCAACTAAGCGTTTAATAAACTTAAAAAAATAAGGTTGGATCAAACCAATCAGACCCCACAATGGAGATTTAGGATATAATACAACTATTTATAGAGATTTTCTAAAAGAAAAATTAATCTATCTAAGAAACCTTGATTACGGTGAGCCATATGAACATAATTCGAAATTTATTAATTCTAAGCATTCTTACAATAATAATATTTAGTATTCCAAGTTCCTTAATAATTTACCAGAATTCCCAAACAATTTCTTATTCGAGACAAAATACGCTAAAAGAAACTTATTCAGCAGAAAATAATAACGAACCAATGATTCAATCAAGAATAGGGACTTCTGTGACATCTGGATTAACAACATTAACTACTAATAAAGATATTTATGCTCCGGGTGAATGGTTAGAAATCACTGCTGATAGTAAATATTCTGAGATGAACGGATCATTAGAATGGCAACTAGAATCCCCAATTGATGAGGTTGCTTTTGATTTCAGGAGTAATTATCAGAATATCTTAAAAGATCCTTATTTCGATAATTTATCCGTTCCTGATTGGTATAATGCTAATTTTGATTCTGTAACTACCTCTGAGGGATATCTTACGTTAACAGAAGGGATGGATGCAGATAAGATTGCTGCAGAAATCTTTTATAATGAAACAACTCTCTTAAATTCAAGTCGTTATTATGTTTCATTTGATTACATGTCAAAGGGAGAAAATCTTTTACTAAACCCAAGCTTTGAAACTGGTGACACAACTGGCTGGGATGTAAATTCATCTTTTGTTCAAATCGTATCTGATCCAGATAATGCAGCTGATGGTTCCAATTATGCAAAAATAAATGGAACTGAAGGCTTTTTAGTAACACAAAACATTACAATTGCAGGAGGACGGACTATTTCTCTTTCTGCTAAAGCTACTGGAAAAACAGAGGCAAATTATTGGAAACTAAGAATTGAGGCATATAATGCTAGTGGATTTAACATTGGCCAAATAGATTCTACTGATTCGAGAACTTTAGTAGAAGATGACCTAGGTTATATCTATAATATGATTCTACGTTGGACAACACCAATAAATTCAAGTTACTTACGGGTGGTCTTTTGGGGAATTGACGCTGGAGCTGCAGCTGATACTTTATATACTGGATGGTTAGATGATTGTTATTTGGCAATTGTACCTCCTAGATTGACATTTTCATACTGGAAAGGAACATCTTGGAAAAATGAAACAATTCCTGACGTAGGTGTAGGCAATCACAAATGGAATTCTATTACCTTTCCAGTTGATACAGAGGCAACCTCTACACCTATTACCAAAACGTTTAGATTAATCTTACCAGATACAAACTCCTATTCAAATAATCAAACTTCATATTGGTTCATTGATAATTTTATTGTGAATTATGCAGTAATAGCTGAAAAAACAACTATTATTGATCCAGGAGCTCCCTTAAAAACTGGAAGCGTTTATTCTACCTGGTTTCATCAAGGCTATAATGAGACATTAGAAAGTAAATATCGTATAAAAGCTGAAGAGGCTGTAAATACTTCTGTGGGTGGAGATAGTACTGCTACAATCGAGTTACAATTGCCTACACATCAGGTGTACTTTGGAACATGGACCTTTGTTTTTATTATCCATCGTGCAGACTCACAAGGTGATTTTATCGACGATAAAACCGTGAACATAACCTATGTAATAAAAGATGAGATGAATTATGTCAAACAGGATCTCTATATATTACGCGGGTCTACGAATCAGACTGCTCCTGATAACACTTCAGATTATCGTATCTATTATGAACAGGAAACTGATCTTCAAACAATTTCACCAGGTGATAATATTACCCTTCTAGGCTACCTTGAAGCTAATTCGTCTCAAGGAGAGTTTTATTCTTTAGATTATCTTATTATTAGTTCTGCAGAGGTAGTTTATATATGGAATAGTAAATGGACCTCTCGTGAGAACATCACTTGGAAAACTTTTGGTTTTATTCCTTATAATAGTGAAGGAGAAACAATATTAGATGGGAATTTTAGCGATCCTTTTTCAAGGGTTAATACCATGGGATTAAATTTTGAAATTCCTAAGAGAGGTATTTTTGGTAATATAACTGCTAACTTAACTATAACTGTGACATCAACTAGTGGAGGTGCTCCAGTAAAAATTGTAATACCTATTGATATTCCTACAGTTAGGTTTAGAACTGTTGTTGTTGAAGAAAATTTACCTAGAACAAGTTATTATATTACAGAATTATTAGGTGGTAATTTAACTTTAAAATTTTTAAACTACAATGATACACTTGAAGTGAATTATCCTAATCGAAATATTACATCAGAACTAGAAATTCCTATGACAGATCTCGACCTTATCTTCTTTCTGGATGAAACAGCTACTCCTGAAGTAGAAATAAAACAGACATTTCATTTTCACTTTATTGAGCAAACAGTACTTTGGTTAGATCCTGTTAATCCAGCACTCATGCCTGGAAACTATAGTTTCAAAGTCCGTTGGAGTACTCCTCATATATTCGATATTCAAGATCAAGCTTATTTGAATATGAGTCTCCATCAAATTACAATCAGTGGTACATTTGAAATTATCTCTTTAGATATTCCCGAAATAAAACAGGGAGATTCTAAAACTATTAATTTTACAGTTCGATTATTAGAAACAGGAAAAAAGATTGGTGGGTTAGATTTATCATGTCGTGTTTCAGGAAATCTTACTTCCGGCAGGTTTATTGCCTATGAAGAGGATGGTGTTTATAAAATTGATCTATCAATCGATCTTGATTCACCACCAGCAACCTACATCATTGATTTATTTTTGGACAAACGGTTAGATCCCATTGGTACTATTAATTTTAAAATAATTGAAAAAACTACAACTGGTTCTGATCAAGATTCAGGTCTAGATATTATTATTTCCCTTCTTGGCTTTGGTTTTTTTGCTCTTGTTGCTGTTATAATTGTATTTGGGATGTTTCGAGTAAATAAAGGACTATAAACGTTTATATTAGTTCTTTCTTTACTTCTTTTTCCTTTTTTTATGATTCAAGATATGAATAAAGATCAGCTAATTGATTGATTGAATAATTAATATCATGGTCTTTTAATGTCTGTTCTCCTTTTTTTTGTAGTATTTGTCGGAGATTATAATCATTTAATAATCGATTGATCTGTTCTGAATAATCTTGGACTGATTTTCCTTTTAAACAATCTATTTCATGGGTTAGCCAGCTGAATACAGGATGGTCATGAACTACAGGGACTAATCCATAAGCGATAGCTTCTAAAAGCGCGATTCCTTGATTCTCTTCCCGACTTACATAAAGAAAAACATCTGCCGCGTTTAAAAGTCCTTCCAGGGTAAACTTAGACACATATCCAGTAAATTGCATGTTTTTCAGCTGTCTGGAGAGCTCAAATTTTTTGCGTAAATAATTTGAGTGAGCGATTGTCCCTAAAGGAAGATATTTTCCAATCCATAGAAATTGTTGTTCTGGAATAGTCCTAGCAACATCAATAAATATATCAGGGGCTTTTCGATATATACATATGCCTACTGTAACAACTAAGAGTTGTTTTTCATTAATTCCAAGAAATTTACGCGTTTTTTTTCTCAAATCAAGCTTTTTTCTTACTTTTAAAAGATCAATTCCATTTGAGATTATTTTGATTCTAGAAGGATCATAACCATATCCAAGTAGAATCTTTTTATTGTAATCACTGACAGCAATAAGATAATCAGCATAGGAATAGTATTTCCGAAGATATGGGCTTAATATTGGATCTATTCTATTTGAAAAAAGAAAACTATTCCGAAAATCCTCAATTGTTGTATGTCCAGTCA
>JAEOUE010000120.1 GCA_016839515.1 Candidatus Hodarchaeum mangrovi | reverse complement strand
TATAATTCGTAAGCTCCTTTTTCCTCCTTCATAGCAAATACAAGTGTTTGTTGAAGATTGGTATCTTCACCAATGGTAGTAGGAGTCTGGAGATGATCTGATAATTTAAGATCTTGTACTTCATCTATATTAAAATTCAAAATTTCCTCAGCCCGTGAAAAATTTTCAAGGGCTTCTTTATGACCATTTTCATCATTTGCTAACTCACTAAGAAGTTTTCGGACTGCTGGGTTATTAGATGTCTTAGCAATGCTGGAATAAAGATTAAATGCCTCTATTTCTTTCTTAATAGCAAAGTCAATAATTTTTTGAATTTCTGTCATCTTAATCTTTCCTATTACATTTCTCTTGAGTATAAATGTATTTTTTCTAGACTCTTTCTAATTGTACTAGTTTTCATAACTCCTAGAAATAAATTTTGATCTATCAAAATAGTAATTCTTTTCTCGAATGACCCCAGATTGAAAAAGGTCGAAGGCTTTTCTAGCAAACCAACTTGAACAAACAGTATAACTCTTAAAATGGTGTAAGGCATTTTATTTCAAAAATCGCCTGATTGAAATTCCTCTTCAGAATAGTCTCATTTCAAAAAATTTTATAGCTCAAAAATGATCTATAGCTTTAATATTAATACATGGACATATAAGGAATCCTTCCCCTTTCTTGATAGTTGTAAAGTTACAAATATGGAAAGCTTCAACTAAAGTTTTGGAGGATATATATGAAAAATAATTGGAAAAAAGATTATATAAATGTAGGGGACATAAATCTCCATTTTATAGAAAATGGAACCGGTGATCTAATAATTTTACTGCATGGTTTTCCTGATTTTTGGTATTCTTGGAGATATCAGATTTCTGTACTATCAAAAACATTTCGAGTTGTTGCTCCAGATTTACGAGGATATAATAAAAGCAGCAAGCCAGAGGGAGTTGAAAATTATTCAACTTCTCACCTTGTTGAGGATATCAGTCATTTGATTGAAGCATTGGGAGAATCAAAAGCTATCATTATCGGCCACGATTGGGGTGGGGCTATTGCCTGGAATCTCGCCATGATGGCTCCTGAGAAATTATCTAAACTCATCATTATTAATTGTCCTCATCCTGCTGCTCTTTTAGACGCATTCTGGTCTATGCGTTTCCAACAATTACAAAAAAGTTGGTATGTATTCTTTTTCCAACTCCCTAAAATTCCTGAAGAGATCCTGAGTCAAAATAATTATGAAGTTCTACAACGAATGGTCTTTGGGTCAATTTATAGCAAAGAAGTATTTACAGAGGAGGATATGCGATTTTATATAGATGCATGGTCACAACCAAGAGCCTTGGAATCCAGTATAAACTATTATCGTGCGAACTGGAATATTGCTCAGATATTATCAATTAAAAAAGAATTACAAGGTGATTTTCTTAGAAGATTTCCCAAAATAACTCGTCCAACTCTTGTGATTTGGGGAGAGAAAGATGTGGCTCTGGATATTTCTTTAACTTCTAATTTGAAACAATATTTTGACAGTCCTTTTCAAATAATTTATCACCCTGAATCTGGTCATTGGGTTCATCTTGAAGCACCTGACTTTGTAAACAATACAATTTTATCCTTTCTTACCCAAACATAAGAAGAATTTAATGAAGGCAATGAAGAGTTTCATCAGATTGTTTATCATAAGAGTATGATACTGATATCTTGTGAATCGCAATTCTGAACCTCATGATTCTTCTATAAATTCCTATTAAATCCAAAGAAAAAAAATGAATAGAGAACCTATCTATAATTGCTGTATTCTCACATAATTCTCCACTTATAGCCGTTATTAAAACGAATACAGAATTAATTGTAGTTACAAAAAATTCCTTAATAATCGTGTCTTTTGGATTATAACAAGTGTTGATCTTAATATTAAATATATTAAATAAAATTTTGTTAAAATAATTCATTTTTGAAGTAAAAATATTCTAAATTAATTTGTTTATTTCCCACTATACTGACCTATCTAATCAGAATTTGTTTTTCAGTCACAACACAATCTATAGACAAAATTTTGGTAGTTAAAATGGATAAGCTAATTAGAAATTTGTTAAAATACCCAGAAACTCGCATGGAACCAGTAGTAGAGACTATACACGGCATAAAAATAACGGATAATTATCGTTGGTTGGAAAAAATTGATTCACGTGAAGTGCAAAGCTGGATAAAAGCCCAGAATGACCTTTCACGTTCAATCTTAGACCAAATACCTATCCAATCCAAGATTTATAAACGAGTTAATGAGCTCATTCGTATTGAAGAAACATTTTTACCTAAAGAAACTGAAAAAGGATGGTTTTATAATAAAAAACATCCTGATGCACAGCAACCAATTATCTATTTTCGATCTAAAGACACTGGTATAGAAAAAGTCTTTCTAGATGTTAATAAAATGGATCCTACTGGTCTAAGTTCCATTGATATCTGGGAACCAAGTCCCAATGGGGATTATTTTGCATATGGTGTATCGGAAAAAGGATCAGAATGGAATACTATCTATATTATGAGGGTTTCTGATAAAATCCTTTTAGAGGATCAAATACAACGAATAAAACCATTTTCACCTTTAGTTTGGAATTCAACTAATTCTGGATTATATTATATGCGATTTCCTAACCCAAAGGATGTTCCAGCAGGAGAGGAGAATTTTCATTCTCATATACGTTACCATCAAATAGGAACTGCTGCAGATGAGGACCCTACGATATATCGAAATCCTGAGAAAATTCATGAATATCCTTTTTTTTCTGTTTCTCCAGATGAATCCTTTATGATCATTACAAGCTACAGATTTACAGAGTCCGATCTTTATTGTGTAGATCTGAAAACTCTTGAAGTAAATCCAATTCTGGTTGATAGTGAGTGGTTATTTGAAGTAGTGGTTGGAAAAGAATATATTTACATTAAGAGTAACCACAAAAATCCTCACTTTTCTCTATTTAGGACTAAATTAGACAAGTTAGATATAGCAAATTGGCAAGAAATTATTGTCCCTCGGGACAATGATACACTCGAAACATTTTTGCTAGTTAAAGAGAAACCTGTTGTAAAATGGTTACGCCATGTTTCCAATCTAATAGAGGTCTACAATCCAGAAGGTGATTTACTTTGGGTAATTGATCTTCCAAATCAAGGAACTATCTCCACAATTTTGAATGCTTACATTACTTTTGAGAGACTAAGTCTTCATTATACCTCTTGGGTTGAACCACCCTTCATTATAAATTTCAACGTCGAAACTGGACAAAAGGAAAAATTTACAGAAAAAAAAGTGCCAAATCTCGATCTCGATAGTTTTAAGGTAAAACATGAATGGTATATATCCAAAGATGGAACTAAAGTTCATATGTTCATCATTCATAAAAAGGATTTAAATTTTAATGGAAATAATCCAACTATTTTATATGGTTATGGTGGATTTGGGGTCAGTTTGACCCCAAGTTTTAGTGTGACATTTCTTAGTTGGATTGAGTTAGGAGGAGTAGTTGCCATTGCTAATTTACGTGGTGGTGGGGAATTTGGGGATGATTGGCATAAAGCTGGACGATTAGGTAACAAACAGAATGTTTTTGATGATTTTATTGCTGCTGCAGAGTTCTTAATTCAAGAGAGATATTGTTCATCAAAATGTTTAGGAATCTATGGGGGGAGTAATGGGGGACTTTTAGTTGGTGCTGCTGCCATCCAAAGACCTGATCTTTTTAGTGCTGTTTACTGTTCTGTACCTCTTTTAGACATGTTAAGATATCAAAATTCTTTGTTGGGGGCAACTTGGATTCCTGAGTATGGAGATCCTACCGATCCAAAACAATTTAGTTGGTTGTATGAATATTCACCATATCATAATGCAAAACAAGGTCCATATCCCACAATCATGTTTCATACCGCTGAATCTGATTCACGAGTCGACCCAATGCATGCAATGAAGATGGCTGCATTACTCCAGAGTATTTCAACATCCAAAAATCCAATATTACTCTGGGTAGAGACCGCAGCAGGTCATGGAATAGGCATGCCAACAGATAAACTCATACAACGCGCTACAGATGTTTTAACTTTTTTTTCATGGGGATTATATTTATAATTCTCATTTTTTCTTCAGTATCATACTCTGAATGGCTTCATTATTTATTTTAAATCTAAGGTTTGTATTTTCTACTATTACCTTAGAAAAAATTAACATTGGAGAAAATGAGGAAAGAATAACAGAATAGGTGTTATTCTCTCCCAAAAAATGATTATAATTCTAGTTTAGAATTAGTTTTAAT
>JAEOUE010000026.1 GCA_016839515.1 Candidatus Hodarchaeum mangrovi | reverse complement strand
CATATCCTTTCATTTGCCAATTTGCAGGAACATCTAATTTATCCCATTCTAAGGAATTATAATTAAGTTCAAAAAAATTTTGGGGACGTTTAGATGGATTTATCGCCCAATAAAAACGCCACTCCCCATTAAGTGATTTGATATAACTGGAATCACCTTCAGAATAAGCTTGGTCAATTGTTTCATAAGGAATAGATATAATATGACCCTCTTCTTTGTTTTGCTCAATAATTTCAGCATCTTCCCATTCTAAATGAGGTTTTATCCTCTTTTGCACATAATCACCTCTTAATCTGGTATTTTATTAAAAATCTCACAAGCCTGTTCAGGTGAAATATCATTTGTCCAAATATTTAGCCCAGTTTCAACACCTGCACGATATTTTTGTTTTATTCCATCACGTTCAGTCGAAACAATCTCAATTCTAAAGTGATGAAAGGAATAATCCTTAGCATTCACTGGGGAGGGATATAACATCATCATGAAGTTAGCGGGACGATTAAATAATTTATCAAACTTCTTTCGTACATGTTGTAAAATTATTGCTAACGCTTCCTTCTCTATCATGAGGAGGTCTGAAAGATTTGTTACATGTCGTTTTGGTACTAAATGTACTTCATATAACCATTTAGAGTAAAAAGGGCAAAATGCAATGAAATGTTCATTTTCACTAATGATTCTCTTATTTTCACGTTTTTCTTCATTTATAATGTCACATTGAAGACATTTTTGCGTTGATTTAAAGTATTTACCTGTTAATTCAAGTTCTCGGATTATTTTAGGAGGAATAATTGAGAGCGCATAAAGTTGTCCATGGGGATGATGGATTGTTACCCCTATATGAGATCCTCGATTTTCAAAAATAAAAATATATTTTATTTTCTTTAATTGACTTAACTCTGTATATCGCTGAATCCAGAGCTCAATTATACTCATTGTTAAACTTTGTGGTTGATTATAAAATAACAATTCGTGGTCGTCTGAATAAAGTATAACCTCGCACCTTCCAATAGCATTTGTCTTTGAATAAAGAGTTCTAACATCAAAAGGATGTTTTTCTGAAGGATTATCCATAGAAAGAGCAGGGTATAGATTTTCAATACTAATGGCAGAATATTGCAGAGGAAGGCCAGGATGTCTTTTTTTAGAATTCGCACAAAATGGACAATCATCCTCCTTTTCAGCAATTATGGGGCGTTTTAGTCGTTTATCATTGACAATGATATAATCTTGAGAAAAAGGATCAAATCTAATTTCAGCCAAGTCATGTTTCCTCATATTAATAGGACACATTTACTATCTAAAAACATAATAGACTTTATTTTTTTTTATTATTAGTTTAACTAAAAATAGATAGAAATCAAATGAAATTTTTGATTAGAATAGTTTGAAATTTATTATTTTGCTAAAAGAATTATTTTTTCTCTAAAGTTGGATTGACTTTAATGAGTAACAGAATACTATACTAATAATTACATTAATTTAGCATAATTTCAACTCAAAAATTAGAAAATTACCCCCAAAAATGATTTTTAACCGTAGATAATAGCTAAAAAGTATCAATAAACCAATTTATTCCATTCAAAAATCAGTCAATGAAAAAGAGGAATTTTATATTTAATAAATAAAAACGATCATCAATTTAGATTTTTCACCTATTTTACACCAACCTTAAAAAATGCTACCAAAGATAGAAGTTTTAAATCATTTTAGCATTAGAAGTGATTAGAATGTCAGATAAACCAAAACCGAAATGTATGCATTGTGGAAAACCTGCCGATTATATCTGCAGTAACTGTGGAAAAAAAGCAATTTGTGAGGAAGAGGAAGACGATTATTGTCCGACTTGTGGCCCTGAAAAAGGATATTGGGATGAGCTTTAAGGACCAATCATCCTTTTAATTTATCCCATACCTTTTTTTATACTTTTGTCATACTCCTTTCCTTAATCAAATTATATAAAAATATCAACATCAACAACAACACATTTCTTCCCATCCAAAAAGGAAAAAAAAGTTCAATTCTTGATTTTTAATCAATGGATAGATGAATGTTTAAGGTTGGTTTAAAGAATGATTGATTTATCTTTGTCTGAAGAGCATATTATGTTAAGAGATAGCTTACATGACTTTGTTGAAAAAGAAGTTTCTCCAATTGTCGGAGAATTTGATAAACAACAGAAATCGCTTTATCCAAAGATCATTCCAAAAATGGTTGAACTTGGATATTTAGGTGTATGTTTTCCAGAAAAACTGGGTGGTGCAGGACTTGATTATTTAGCGTTAGCCATTGTTTGCGAAGAATTAGAACGTGTTGATACAGCTTTGCGAGTTATCATGTCAGTTCACACGGCCCTTAATAGTTGCACTCTTTATCAATGGGGAACGCCAGAACAAATCGAGAAATATCTAATTCCTCAAGCACAGGGAAAGCAAATCGCAGCTTTTGGACTCACAGAGCCAAGTTGTGGATCTGATGTGGCTGCTTTACAGACACGCGCTGTTCGTGAGGGTGATGATTATATCCTTACTGGAAACAAAATGTGGATTTCATTAGCAGAGACAGCTGATAATTTCTTGGTATTTGCTAGAATTGGAAAGGAAAAAGGCTATAAAAACATCGGTGCTTTTATTGTTGAGCGTACATCTCCTGGATTTTCATCAAATTCTATTCATGATAAACTAGGAGTTAAAACTGGTGACACTGGAGAATTAATTCTACAAAACGTGCGAGTACCACAAGAAAATCGACTTGGGGAAGAAAATGAAGGATTTAAGATTGCTATGAGCGCTTTAGATTCAGGACGTTTTACCGTGGCAGCAGGCGCGGTAGGGTCAATTCGAGCCAGTTTAGAAGCATCTATTAAATATTGTCATGAAAGAAAGGCTTTTGGCCAGGAGATTGGACAATTTGAGTTGATTCAGGAACATATTGCGGAGATGCAAGCTGGGTTAGATATTTCTCAGTTATTAGTATATAAAGCTGCTTGGTTGAAAAACAAAGGTATCCGAAATACTCGCGAAACGGCAATGGCTAAATGGCAGGCTACTAATTTTGCTTTAGATGCAGCTAATAGAGCCATTCAAATACATGGAGCATATGGATATAGTGCTGATTTTCCTGTAGAACGATATTGGAGAAATGCGCGAGCGAATACAATCCTTGAAGGAACTAATGAGATTCAGAAACTTCTACAAGCCTCTCATGTGCTTGGTTATAGGAAACACAGTCATTTACGCCGAGAATTACCTCCCTATACTCCTGAACCTTAAAAATCTCTTAAAAATTGAGAGATTTCTTTCTTTTTGTTAAAATAGGAATTGAATTAAAGTGAATAGGCAAAAAGAAACATTTTCTCGATTTGCTATTAGATGGGGAGGTGCTGCTGGTGATGGATTACAATCTACTGGATTATTATTTCAAAAATTCCTGAATAAAATTGGATACTTTGTTTTTGGTTTTGCTGGAACTCAAAGCACAATCCGTGGTGGGCATGTCTGGCAACATGTTGAATTTTCCTGTAATCCTATTGAAAATTTTGATAGACCACTTGACTTATTAATAGCTATGGACACCCAATCTTTAGAAGCTCATATAAATGATCTTAAAGACCAACGAATTTTACTTTACAATAGCGATAAGACATCAATTGATAAATATGAAACAATTTTAATTCAAAAACGAATTCATGCGTTTGGTATCCCTCTACAGACTCTCATCAAGGAAATTGATCCAAAAAATCCTATCTTAGCTAACTCAGTTACTATTGGAGTAATAATTGGTTTATTGAATCTTAATCCGTCTTTATATAATGAGATACTAATAAAAAGGTATAAAAGTCAAACGATTCAGATAAATCAACAAGCAATTCGTGTTGGCGTATCATATTTTAATGAAAACATCAAGTATAAGATTAATCTAAAAGATGCGAGGCAAGCCAACACAGAACATATTGTCATCAGTGGAAATCATATGATTGCCCTAGGAGCGGTTGCAAGTGGATTAAAATTTCTTGCACAGTATCCAATTACTCCTGCATCATCAATTCTTACCTATCTCGCCCAAAATGCTAAAAAATTTGGAGTGGTTATTCGTCAAGCTGAAGATGAAATTGCAGCTATTGGGATGTGCATTGGTGCTTCCTTTGCAGGGGTACGATCAATGACTGCAACTAGTGGCCCAGGAATTTCACTAATGGCAGAGCTATTTGGATATGCTGCTACAACTGAAACTCCGATTGTGATAGTCAATTCTATGCGAGCTGGTCCTTCTACTGGAATTCCAACTAAAATGGAACAATCCGATCTCCTTTCAATGATTCATTTATCACATGGGGAGTCTCCTCGTATTGTTTTAGCTCCACGTACTTTAAAAGAATGCTTTTCCGAAACAGTTAGAGCTTTTAATTTAGCTGATCGTTATCAAACTCCTGTTATTATCCTATCCGACTTTGCTTTAAGCGAACGAACAGAAAGTATAGAGATATTTGATCTTGAGGTTGAAATAAATCGTGGAAAAATTTGGAAAGGTCCCACCGAAGAGTTTCCTGTCTTTAAGCGCTATCAAATTACTGAAGATGGTGTATCACCTCGAGCTATACCCCCAACAAAAGGAGGAGAACATATCATTGTTGGGGCTGAGCATGACGAAATGTCGCATTCACTCTCTGGTAATCGATGTGGGTTACCTAAAACATGGAAAATTAGAGAGGAATTATATAAGAAGCGATTTGCAAAATTAGAACAAATTAAAATAAAAGAGATGAATGTTCCACTAGTATATGGGATGAAAGAGGCTGATTACACAATATTATGTTGGGGAAGTACACTAGGAGCAGTTAAGGAAGCCATTGATTACTTAAATGAGAATACTCTCCAAACATGGAACTTAATTTCTTTTTGTGATCTGTTTCCCTTACCTACGGAAAAAATAGAACCGCTAATCAAAAAAATAAGATTTGGAATTTGGTTTGAAGCGAATTTTACTGGTCAGATGCAAGCCCTAATAAAACAAAGTTTAGGTTGGGAAGCAAATGCCTCTATCCATCCATTAAGTGGGGAGACACCAACAACATCAATGATCATATCTGAAATACGAAAATTAAACTCTATTGTGAATAGGAGTAGACAAAAATGAGTTTCAAAGAAGTGAAAGAAGAAATTAATCCATTTATTGGGGAAGTAAAACCCAACTGGTGCCTCGGATGTGGAAATTATGGATTATTAACAGCTACAACTAATGCTTTAGCTAAATTAGGATTTAAACCCAATGAGGTTGTTATGACCAGCGGAATTGGTTGTAGTAGTAATTTCCCTCATTGGACTTCAGTATATGGAATCCATGCTTTACATGGACGTTCACTTCCTGTAGCTATGGGGGTTAGATTAACAAATCCTAATCTTACAGTTATTGCTGTTAGTGGGGATGGAGATACCTATGGAATAGGAATGGGGCATTTTATCCATGCTGCTCGTAGAAACCTAGATATGACCTGTTTAGTAATGAATAACCAAATAAATGGACTTACTACAGGACAATACTCTCCAACTTCTCAATTAGGTCATATTACGATTACTTCACCTTTAAACGGGGTAGATGAATATCCTATTAACCCGATTTCTTTAGCGTTAGGTGCAGGTACCTCCTTCGTAGCACGAGCATTTAGTGGAAATAGAAAACATCTCCAATCAATAATAGAACAGGCAATTCAACATAAAGGTTTTGCATTTGTTGATGTTTTAAGCCCATGTGTTACTTTCAATAGATTAAATACATATAGCTGGTTCAGAGAACGTGTTTATGAACTGGGGGATGATCATGACACTTCTAATATTTGTGATGGATTGATTAAAGCTCAAGAGTGGGGTGAAAAGATTCCTATTGGAGTTTTTTACCAAATAATCAAACCTTCTTTAAAAGATATGGATCCAACACTTCAAGAAAGAGTTCCAGTAAACGAACCCCTTGGTTTTAAAGCCCAAGGAATTGATGCACATGTCATTTTTGAAGAATTTAGTTAAAAGAATAAAAGAATTTAACCTTATTACAGTATTTCAATCATTTTCTGTAATCTCATTTACTGGTTTTTAACAAAGAACATAGTTACCAATGTCTTTAATTAACCATCTTCTAACGTAATTTTTACCAAACACTATTCTTTGTTACTTTAATTTGCTACATCCCCCTTGATACCTAAATACCCATAAATATCGCTTTCTAGCATTTCAATCGTCTGAAATAGTCTACCAGACTTTTTGAAATTGGCACAAAAATGTCTCCAATCTTTATAAAAGCGTTGATTATAGCATTAATTGTGCCAAAATTACCTCAAATACCTATTTTAACTTTTTTTATATATAAAAACCGTAAAAAATCCCTTACAATAACAAAGGAATTTGATTTTAATCTATTTCCGCAAAAAAGTTAATTTTGGATTTATTATTCAAAGAATAATTAAAAAAAGTTAATATTCTTCGTCATAACAGGAGCAGAAGGACATAAACTTGTAAATTCAATTGATTGTTTTATATTTGGGTCAGCCTCGTCTCTTGGTATGAATTGGTAACCTAATTTTAAAAAGAACTTCTCTGCTGTCTCTGTTAGTAAATAGATATTACTTATGCCCTTTTCAATCGAAAATTCCTCAATTCTTTTTACCAATTGCTGACCTAATCCTCTTCCTTGAAAGGAGGGATGCACAGCTAACGAACGAAGAAGACCAACGCGTCCATAAATCTCGATTCCAATACATCCTAAGATCATTTTATCCTCTTTGCTTATAAAAAAGTTTTGAAAATGATCTTTAACTCCCTCAATGGGAAGATCTACTTGTTTTAATAACATCAATACATTTGAGAGATCTTGAGTGATAGCTTTGGCAATAATTGGCATGCTAATTCATCGTAAAATCAAATATTATCGCTGTTTTTAATTACTTCTTAACGATTAGAAACAATTTTACTAGATAGTTAAGAATTATCTTACTAAAATAGCAGATTAAAGGTATATACAATATCCAAGGGGAATTTATGAAACTTTGTTTTAAATTCAGAATAAACTGAAAATCTTATATAAAATTCAAATATGTTAGATTTTTCTCAGATTTTGCCGATTACAATGTACCAAATAACACTGATTATTGAAATAGAGTCATAAATCATATAATTATTTAAGATAATATTCTATCTTAATTATTTTCAGGCTATTCATTAGATTGCAAAAAATATAATTTATAATAAGACCTAGATATCTTAATTTTCGAGATTCATTAATGTCTAAGACTTTTAAACCAATTATATAACATACAATAAAAGGGGAAAGATTAATGACTGAGAAAGATTTCAAAACTCTAGGTGCAATATTTATTATTATAATCTTTGCTACATGTCTTGCCTTTGCTGGAAGTCAAGGAGGAGTGACCGTTTTTAGCGGAATCCCTTTATTTGCACTTAGTATAGCTATTACTTTTATTATTCAATGGATTGCTTTTATACCTGCTTTTGTATTTAGGACAGAGAAATTCTACGATCTTATGGGTTCTATAACATATTGTACTGTGATTATTCTATCAATTATTTTAAATCCTAAAATTGATTTACGATCTATTTTACTACTAATTTTGGTCTTGATTTGGGCTATCCGTCTTGGGACTTTTTTGTTTTGTCGAATTATGAGAGAAGGGGAAGATACACGCTTCAAGGAAATCAAAAAATCGGCATCTAGCTTTCTATTGACATGGACTCTCCAAGGTCTCTGGGTTAGCTTTACATTGGCTACTGCTTTAGCTGCAATAACAGTAGAGCAAAGAGAAGAAATAGGTGTTAGTGGCTTGATTGGTCTATTGGTTTGGATTGTAGGGTTTGGATTTGAAGCTATTTCAGATTATCAAAAAAGTAAATTTAGATCTATTCCAGAAAACAAAGGAAAATTCATTAATACTGGGTTTTGGTCAATCTCTCGTCATCCAAATTATTTTGGAGAAATAGTTATTTGGATAGGAATCGCAATAATTGCCCTTCCCACTCTTCAAGGTTGGAGATGGTTAACATTAATTTCTCCTATTTTTGTCACATTACTTCTTACTAGAGTTAGTGGGATTCCAATCCTTGAGAACCGTGCTGATGAAAAATGGGGTGGTCAAGAGGATTACGAGGAATACAAAAAAAATACTCCAGTCCTAATCCCAAAACCACCATTCAAGAAATAGGTTATTTTCTGATTGACCCAAAGAATTACAATTTAGAAATTGTTTTCTTGCTCATAATTGTTTAAAAAGTTAAAAATCAGTTAATAGAAAAGAGTTAATAGCAAAATTTTATTTAAAAACAAACTGAAATAGTTCTTTAAAGAATTATAATGCGACGTTATGTTTCCCCTTTATCTATATAACAAAGATCATATTTACTGAAGTTTAGTGTTAATAGCTGGCAAAAAAAACCTAAGAGATTCATTCGTCCTCCAGATAATGAAGAAAAACTTTTGAGAATTATTGAAAACCACTAAAACAACTGATTAATAAGGTTCAAAAAGAATGTAAGAGTTAATACATTTTCATTAAAAGGGTTCTAATTTGAGTCATACTACTGAGACTGTTAATAAACCACGAAAAGTTAATTTCAACGGATGGTACCTTTCTAATGCGATTGATAGTGCTAGTAAAGCTAGCGTAGATCAATTTTTACCTATTTTTGCTACTCAGCTTGGTGCTTCCACAAGTATAGTTGGGTGGCTATCTGGCCTGTATTCATTGGTCAATATTTTTCAAATTGTCTGGGCTAGTATCTCAGTAAGGGTAAAAAGAACAAGTATTTTTGTTGTTACTGGCAGATTTTTCTCTGCTATTTTTTACATCCCTATGGCATTTCTCGGAGTAGGACAAGCTTTTTTATTACTTATTTTTCGGTTTTTTCAAGGTATTTTTTTTTCTGCGGTTGCACCAACTCAAGCTTCCTTAATGGCTGATCACATCCCCTCTTCTAAACGAGCTCAACGTGTTAATCGCATTACTCAAGGTAACTTGATTGGTACCTTAATCGGTGCAATGCTTGGTGGTTTTATATTCACCCTCCTGAGCGATGATTTTAAATTAGACCCGCAGATATCCTTTCTTATCCTTTTTTTCTGGACTGCATTTTTAGGTATATTGACTGCAGCAATTTTCCAAAGAAGTGTACCAGATGCAGACAATTTATATAAAATTGATCCTATAATTTTTATTAATCAAAATCTAACAGTTCATGCTAAACCTTCAAGATTAAATTTTATAGAGAAGATAAGTGCTTATTTTGAAAAGTTTAAAACCTTTTGGGTCTTTACTGTTTTTGTAGCTTTCTTTTATTTTGCAGTCAATGTGTCTTCACCGTTTTTTATTATTTTAGAGATTGAATATTACCATTTTAGTTTCTTTCAAGCGTCTATATTAACTAGTTTAACTACAGTAGTTCAATTCTTTGTTAACCTTGTTATTGTTAAATATAATATATTAGATCATTTTGGTAGAAAATTCCCTCTCTTCTGTGGTATCCTCTGTCTTATCTTTAGCACTCTCCTTATAATTATTCCTTATTATTTTTCTGTTCCTACATTTAATTGGTGTTTTTTGGCCTGGATCATTCTTGGCCTTGGGTGGGGGATATTTAATAGTGCTTTAACAGTTATGGTTCTTGATTTAGTCCATCCACAATATCGTACTACTCTCATTGCTGTCTATAATACTTTTGTTGGATTAACAATGTTTATCAGCCCCATTCTTGGTGGATTCATAATAGAATTTTTTCTCAATATTACAATTATCTTCTTAATCAGGAGTGTACTAATGATTTTCTCCATTTTTCTCCTTGTTTATGTAAAAGAACCAGAAATTCCCGGTATGATTACCCATCCAATTAAATATCTTTATACCAAAGTCTTTCGAACTACCCCTGAGGGGGATTCAACTGTTGTGGTTTCACCTACTCATTCGATAAAATCACGTTTCCCCCATTGGATAGCTGATAGACGACATTATAAATTGGAACGATAGAGGGAATTTTAAGATAATATTTCATAAGAGAAAGCGAAAATTGTCATAAATTAATATAATGTAATCGAAATGGTTTTCAGATACAAAATAGGGCTAGTAAAAATATCTTTTTAAGTTTTTAAGAGGTTGTATAGTTTCATTATGTTACTTAGTTCCTAAGATTAAAGAATAAATAAATTGATCAATTTTCACCTAGCTTTGTAAACACGCTTGAAAATAATGAAGATCCAAGGAATATCATTATAGATAAAAAGATGTGTTTTTATTTTGCTCTCTATATAGATAGAACTGTAATCCTGAACAAAAACCTATGGTAATTGTTGCGAGATTAGGTTGCTACAGGTGTGATCATAATTGTCTAACAACAATCTTACTCCAAATATGATATTTAATATTGCCATTCTTAGTTTTCTCGATAAACCTGTTGATCATATTATTCAAGCCTTCCTTCAGAAATATCCAGATAAAATCGAAAATCAAAAAGCTCTTGTTTCGTTAAATATTGCATCATTCCTTTTTGAAACTCATCAAGGAACTGTTAAAATAAATCTAATGCAGCCTATAAGCCCATACCTAATTGATAAGCTCGCAAAAACGTACTATAATGAAAAAGAAGGAGCAATTATTTTATTTTCAACGAATAATGAAAATTCCTTTAAAGCGGCCAAAACTTTTTATAAAAAATTAATAAAGGAGAATGAAGGCTACCAAATACCTATAGCTTTTGTAGAATTGGGACCAGATGAATTGATTCAGCAACACATTGACGAACCAGAGATTCTAACGGAAGCTCCTCATGTCGCGTATTATGGAATAACTGAAAATGCAGATGGATTTGAATCAATCCTTCAATTTATTATTCAAAAGCATTATACAGCTCTCAAGTAATTTTAATTAGTTTAAAAGTTCATTAGAATGCATTTTAAGAACTCTAGTAAAAATATTTAGATTATACTAATATCGAGAATTTTAATTACAGGATGCGAAACTGGTACTATAATTGTTAAAGCTAGCTTTTATTGAGCTGAGTCACTTATCTTAATAGTATTCCATGCTATTTCACATGCTTCAACAATATTAGTTTTATCCATGTTAATAGCCCCCCTAAAATGGAAGTTTAGCAAAGTGATAATTGGGATAAAAGCGAAAGAAGTTAGAAGTGGAATTGGGAGATCTTTGATGATCTGCTCTTTAATACCCCGTTGGAAGAGATTATTAACATAATTATACAATTTGAAATCTTTAGGATCGATATTTTCCATCATTGGGGTCTGTTCGAATTTTTCACGATAAATGATGGAATCAGGGTGATTAAGATAATAGGTGAAGGAATTATTCCAAATAGATTTGAAGATCTGTTTAATGTCCATCTTGTCATTTATCCCCTGCAATATCTCAGTGCTCAAATCAGTTCTTATTTTTATATATAATTTTGTGAAGAGGTCCTCTCTGTTCCTAAAATGAATGTAGATTGTAGCTGGGGAGATGTTAGCTTGCTTTGCAATTTTTGAAATGGAAATATCAGTAAACCCTAACTCTTTTACCAGGTTAAGAGAAGCTTCAATAATGGCATTATATTTGGTTTGATCTTTAGGCCTCATTCTGTGCAAAAATCTCCTTTAAGAAAAATTCATGAGAATTATTCAATATAGGAACATATATAAATGAACGTTCATTCATTTAAAAATAAATCGATATAGTGAATGAACGCTCATTCATTTAATAGGTGAAATTAATGGATATGAAAGAATCTAAACAAACCAATAATGAAAGTTTAAAAGCATCAGGAAAACTCCTGATGAAACGTTTAATCTATATTAGCCTACCAATAGTGTTAACAACAGCTACTCTAGTGATAATACTATTGGAATTATCTGGATATGCTGGTACATTGGATGACACTCAATTAGGATTTAATGCCGAAATAATCAAAGGATATTTTGCTATGATGAAATCTGAGGATATTGCATTCTTTATTCTAGGAAATCTCGTGGATTATGTATTTATGATCGCTTATGGCTGCTTTTTCTATAGTAGTGCAAGATATCTAGCATGGGACTATCAACAAGGAAGTTTACCTCTGAAATTAGGTAATATGATTGCAAGGATTGGTATTCTATGTGCAATCTGTGATGCAATAGAAAATATATTTCTCCTTTTGATGACTACTAATCCAATGGGATTTCCAAACTGGCTTGCTATAGCACATTCGACATTCGCACTTCTTAAATTCATTCTTATGTATCTGATTATAGGTTGGTTAATCCTCTCCTTCGTTTTAAACAAGATTCCTTCAATATCAAAGAGAATAAATGGTAAACTTCAAACGAATCTTGTGAAATGAGAAGTAATGAGGATTCTTTGTGTTTAAATTTTTTTCAAATCACTACAACTAATTAACTTGTTTTGTTCAATTTATGTCATTAGAAAATTAATACAACAAAAATTAGGTGAGAATGTTGAATGAAAATACTTTTGGATTAATTAAAGCCATTACATTTAGAGGTGTTAATTGTTATCTTATAAAAACCAAAAATGGTTATATCTTGGTTGACACTGGGTTTTCTAATCAACGTATTAACATTGAAAATATGCTAGATAACGTTGGTGTTCAACCTGGCAATCTAATGTTAATCTTACTGACGCACGGGGATTTTGACCATTCAGGTAATTGTGCGTATCTCCGTGAGAAATATCAGAGCAAAATAGCTATGCATAAAAATGATTTAGGAATGGTTGAACATGGAGATCTCTTCTATTCCAGAGGAAGTCGTAATATAATCATTAGAAAACTTGTTAAAATGATATTACCATTATTCAAGATGAGTTTAAAGAAGAGTGATCAATTTACCCCAGATATATACCTCAAGGAAGGGGATGATCTTTCTGAGTATGGATTTAGTGCTAAAGTTGTTCACCTCCCTGGGCACTCCAGTGGATCTATTGGATTTCATACAACAGAGGGTGATCTGTTCATTGGTGACCTACTTGAAAATAATGAAAAACAAGGACCAATAAAGGGTTCTCTGATCGATAATCCTATAAATTTTGATACTAGTATCGCTAAATTGATAACTTTATCTTTGAATACTGTGTATCCTGGTCATGGTAATCCATTCCAGATGAAAAACTTCCTAAAAAACTACTGATAATTCGATATTATCAAATTTCGTTTTTTAGTGAATTAGTTCTGGAACACATAGATCTTTGTATTTGTGATTTCTATTAACTCAAGTAAAGTAACATTTAGAATTTACAAAATAAATATAAACCTTTTCAAGTGTTAAACGTTGGTTAGATTAAGAAAAATATATACTAGGGTATATATCTGAAGCCTACTAGCAGATGTACTGATTATTATTACCTGTTTACTGCTAAAAAAGGCACTTTCTATCTAGTTTTGTGCTATTAAAATGTACATCCAAAAGAGCTTTTATATCAGCAGACATTAATCGAAAATAGAAATTGTCAGTATGAGTAATCTTTGTCAGTAAAACTTCGCAAAATGTCAGTTATAATCGTTTCAGCTATACAAGACTTTTCAATTTCGGTAAACGTTTGGTATAACTAGTTTTTTTATATAAAACATAATTTAAAATGTCAAATAGTATACGATAAGTAGCAAAATATGTGAATGCTAGACTCATATCAGATAGAGGAATAACCATTATATATTATATCTCAGATTATACTGGATACATTTCATACTCAACAAAATAAAGAGAGCAGACACTGAAAATGCTGGTAAAGACCCTTAAAGACCTCTATGAGAACGGTAAGTATCAGGAAGTCCTAGACCAGTTAGCAAAGAAGGATCACCAAGGAGTATTTGCTTCCTTACCAGAAAACGAACAAATTGAATGCCTTTATTATAAAAGTCGCTCCTTAGTTTTTTTAGGAAAGCTCGAAGATGCTTTACAGGTAGTAACAGCTGCCCGTGCGAATGTTGTGTCTCTGAATGATAAAACTATGACATTGGCGTTGCTTATAGCTCAACTGTATGCCTTATGGAAACTGGGACGTCTGGATGATGCTTTAGAGCCCATTAAGGAAGGAAACTCTATTGTAGAGACCTTAACGGTTAAGGAACGGCAAGCTGGGACATTATGGGTAGGTTTGTTCGAAAATGTACAAGGCAATTTCTATTATACTTTAGGGGATATGGACAAGGCATTAAAACATTGGAAGCAAAGTTTAGCTATACGTGAGGAGATTGGCAACCTTCAAGATATTGCAGGATCCTTAAACAATATTGGTCTAATCTATCGTACTAAAGGCGAGCTGGATAAGGCGTTAGAATACTATCAACGTGGTTTAACCTTATTTGATAAGATTAACAATCCCTTTTACATTGCTCTAGCCTTAAACAATATTGGTGATGCCTATCGTGCTAAAGGTGAGCTGAACAAGGCATTAGAATATCTTCAGCGAAGTTTAGCCTTAAAGGAGGAACTTGGTAACCCCCAAGATATTGCCACGACCTTAGACAATATTGGTATAATCTATCGTGCTAAAGGTGAGCTGGACAAGGCGATAGAGTGTTTTCAACGGAGTTTAGCCTTAGAGGAGGTGATAGGGAACAATATATGGTCATCATATACCTTATTCTATCTTATTCTTCTTGCCTTAGACCAACAGGATCAAACTCGAGCACAAGCATACCTGAACCAACTTCAACAGCTTCATACTCGAACCCCGAATAAACAGATCTACATTAGAAGCCAGTTAGCAGAGGCTTTGGTCTTAAAACAAAGTAGACGGATGAAAGATAAAGTCCAAGCTCAGGTCCTACTGAATCATATTGTTAATGAAGAGGTTATTTGGTTCGAATGGACAGCATTAGCCACAATTAATTACTGTGACCTCCTCCTCTTTGAGGTAAAATCTTTTGGTGATCCTGAAGTGTGGACGGAGGCGAAAACCCTGATCCAACAATTCTCTAATAAGGCTCAAGACCAACAAATGTTTCCCATGATTGTAGAAGCCTTATTGTTGCGCGCGAAATTTGCTACCATTGAAGGGGAGTTGCAACAAGCCCTGAAATACTACGATCAAGCTAAACTCACTGCCACAGAAAAGAATCTCGACTTATTGACTCATAAAATTGCTGAAGAGAGGCAAACTTTTGAAATTGAGTTTGATAAATGGCAAGAATTGAACCAGCGCAATGCATCGCTTCAGGAACGTCTCAAGATGGCTCAAATTGAAGACTATATCCAAGACGTTTTAAAAATAGTTACTCAAGGTATTAGCAATCAAATGTCAATAGTCCCTAGAAAAAAATATCAACTTATCTATCAGGATGTATTAAAAGAACAACCCGAGAAACAAAAATATGAATTTAGAGTTGGGATCGCACAAATTGGTTTGCCTATTGAAAACAATTTTTTAAGTGATTATTATGAAGAATTCTACCCAAAAGTGTTTAGACTTAAAGAAAATAAAGTCGAAGAAATTAATTCTAAAATCAACGAAATTATTAAGTTAGCTGTTTCCAAAGAAATCAACATTCTCTTATTTTCTGAGCTAGCCATTGATCTCAACCACTCTTTGCTTTTAAATACTTTACAGGAGTATTCTAGGATATATAATATGTATATTATCCCTGGATCATATCATGATCGTGATACAAGGCGTAATATAAGTCCTGTTATCTCTCCAGAAGGTATTCTGTGGACTCAAGAGAAACACATCCCTGCGACAATTACGTACGATGGAAAGAGGTTTACCGAAGGAATTGAAGTCGGCGAAAAACCCAGAAAAACGATAGTTTGTGATACCATTTATGGACGAATGGCAATAATTATCTGTCGTGATTTTATGGACATGGATTTAAGAGTAGAATTAAAAAATTCTGAACCCCCAATAGATTTGATTTTCAATCCATCATTCACTCCAGTTACAGCGGATTTTAAAGCTGCACATTTCGATGCAAGACGTTCTATTTATGCTTATTGTTTCTTTGCAAATATTGCGGAATTTGGAGATTCACTAATTTATACACCGGAAAAAGACCGAATTGAACGAACAATACCAAAAGGTGAAGAGGGGCTTATTTTTAAAGATGTTGATTTGTTTAAACTTCGTTCAGAAAGGAAGAAATGGGAACTAATAACAAATAATGATAAGGCTTTTATTCAAAGCACCAGGTAGTCGTGTGCTACAAGTAAAAGGTTACAAGGTGCTGATTATTCCCTAGATGAAAAGAATGTTCGGATAAACTGAACTTTTTCCTTAAAGAAGAAGTTGAATAATGGTAGATATTTGGATATTCAATTATTGAAAGCTATTAACTTTTAGTTCTCGGACTTGTTTTTAGTAGACTGTTTTGATACTTGAAAAAAGTAATTTCCATTCTTGGACTTTTATTTCTCGAAAAGCTATTTAATATTAAGTCATTCTTAATATTATTCATTTTTTGGGGTTTCGAGATGAAGTATTGTAACAAATGTGGGGCTGAGAGTCCAGATATGGGAATTTACTGTATAGAGTGTGGAGAACGACTAGAACATAAAAAAGAATATCAGGTTATTCAAACCACAGGTAGCATGGTAGGCCGTGTTAATAGTCTTATTGTAGTACGCGACCCAACACGTGGTATACGGTGTCAGGTTGTTCCAATTGAGGTTCAGGTATTTCCTACCCAGGGAGTAGGTGGAAGAATAATAGCAACAGGGCGTCTTCGTGTTCTCACAAGAGAATCTATCCAAAATGTGGCAATTCTAATTCGGAAACTTACAGGGATAAATCTTTCTAAAATGGATGTCCATATCCAATTCCTTGGGGTTCATGGTGTTGAGTGGGATCATTTTGTCCTTGCTATTGCTTGTGCTATCATGAGTGATTTAAAACAACTTCCTATTCGTCAAGACCTCGCCATGATGGGTTCACTTTCTGTTAGTGGAGAAGTTCTACCTGTTAGAAATGTAACAACCATGATTGAAGAGGCTTCTACGGTTGGAATTAAGGATATAATCATTCCTGCTGCTAATATTGAAAATATTTCTCTTGATGAGGATGTACGAGAAAAACTCAATATAATTCCTGTCAAAATCCTCGAGGAAGCCCTTAAAATAGCGATGGATTCTCATTCATACAATCACCACGTTTTTTGTCCCTTTCGTATTCAAAAGCAAGATTCTAAAGCTGGGTGTGTTTTAAAGCTAGGAAAAGAGACACTTTGCTATACACAAGATTTATATCCTCTTTTATTTGATGATGGGAGATATTATTGTCCTGAGCTGCAATTTAAATTATCAGCTGCTATATATAAAGAAACAGAGACTTTTATTAACTCAATATTGAATATTTATGATGAGGAAAATATTGCCAGAAATCTTTGGGCAATAATTAGTGATCAAAAAAGCAAAGAAAAAATAACTAAACTAGGAGCTGACTTAGGGATTCCCGATCTAGGGAATTCATTATATAGAAAAAAGGACATAAAAATAAGTGTCGTAGGGCTAAATGGGGCAGGAAAAACTACAATGCTTCAGCGATTAAAAACGGGTAGATGGATTCCTGATACTACACCTTCTATCGGGATGAACGCTGAAACAATACAGATTGGAGATGTTACCTTTTCCGGTTGGGGTATAGGGGGACAATTACAATTTCGAAGGACTCTCTGGGAGATGTATACTAAAAACTCAGCAGGCCTAATTTATGTTGTTGATGTAAGTGATCCAGCACGATTTCCCGAAGCTCGAAATAATCTTTGGCGAATGTTGAAAATGGATCACCTGAAAGACATTCCGATAGCTATCTTTGCTAATCAAGAGGATATTAATGAAGACGGACAAGCTATAACAGAAGAGGAACTAGCCAAGACTTTAGGGATTAATCAAAAAATAGATCAATCAATAAAAATCTTTTACACTAATACTAAAACTGGTATTGGAATCCAAGAAGGTATTGATTGGTTAATTAACATTATCCAAAAAAGGCCAAAAAGCCCAGGAAATTAGATTAAAAGATTCTAAATCCCTTTAAACCACCTGTGATTGAGTAATAGGATTCATTCTTTTATTCATCATAGATTAACTCCTTTTTAGTGCTTTTAATGTTTTTAAAGTAATTTTTATGGTTAATTTCGGAATTAACAAAGTCTTACCCTATTTTAGTTAAAACCATCTTTATTTGATACATAGAATCAGGATCTTTGTTTTCTGCTTCTTTTGGCATCAGTTTTTGCGTGGTGTGTAGTTCATATATGCTAAAACTACATATTATACAGAATTTTCCAAAATTATGACTTCAAAAATGAAGTCATTCTTGCGTATAACGCATATTTGAATTTTAAAAGCTGGCTTTCGAGTTTTCGACGAATTTTCAATAATCACGGGATTTTCTAATCGAAATATTCGTAAGACTGTCTACTTGTTCTTTTGTCAGCGTTATATCTACACTTTCGAGGTCTTCTTCCATATGTTTCCGATTTGTTGTTCCCGTCAATGGCAAAATACCAATTTGTCTAGCAAAACTAAAAATTATTTGTGGGACTGTTTTATTCATTGTTTTACTCATTTGCATTACTCTAGGATGGGTTAAAACCTCTCTATTGGCGGTTAGTAATGAGAATCCTTGATAAATGATATTAT
>JAEOUE010000119.1 GCA_016839515.1 Candidatus Hodarchaeum mangrovi | reverse complement strand
ATTTTGAGGTTGTACTTTAGATAAAATATTATTCCTCTATTTGTTCATCCATATACTATGTTCATTCTCCGTATAATTTAGGAAGATGTGTAATATTTCTATGAATTAATGCAGTTATTGTTAAAAACTTGAACCTAGAAGAGCTTTTACCTCTATTATAACAACTTAAAAAAGCTATGAATGACAAACCAAAGAGAGATGCTTTAGGATGGCATATATTCGTTTTATCACTTCATTTGCTTTAATTAGCATTTTAATTTGTATTTTTAGTTTTCAATACATTGAGGGTGACCTTAGCTCAACGATGGTAATTAGAGAAGAAAGTCTAGGTGAAACTAGTGACTCTTTTGGAGAGAGTATCAAGATCCCTGGGATTGAAGGTTCTTTTGCTGTTATTGCCACAGATAACAACGGTGGAGTCTATATAGCTTATCAAGGCCATTGGGTAGAGAATAGCAATGATTTAGTAAGTTTTCATGTTTATTTTGCCTATTCACATGATTATGGGAAAAGTTGGAGTGAAAGTTTCAGGATTAACGATAATGAAAGCACTTCCGTTCAATGTGATAGCCCAGCTATAGCAATAGACAAAACCAATGGTCATATATTCGTCGCATGGAAAGATAACCGAACTGGAGTAGCAAATGTATATATCGATAAATCCATAGATCGTGGAATCTCCTTTGAATCTGATGTTAAAGTTAGTAATTCATCTACTGATTACGTTCCTCCATGGCTCCCTTTCACAGTTAACCTTGAGATTAGTAATCATGGAAAAATTTACGTTACTTGGCTTTCATATACTAGTAGTAGCTTCACGGATTGCCAAATTTTATTTACAAATTCTCTTGATGGTGGACAGACGTTCTATACTCCTATTATTATCCAATCAACGGAAACTGAAACAATATTTGCTCATCCGTGGGTAGCAATTGATAGTAATAATATCCTTTATGTTGTCTATTCAAAACGAGATTCCATTTCTGCTAATGTTTACCTTACAAAATCTCAGAATGGTGGATTATCTTTTGAAACACCAATTAAAGTCAATGATGGCTCCACACAAAGGTACTGTGGAGGAACAAAAGTTTCTGTATCACCTGATGGAAGTATCCACGTTGTTTGGACTGATAATAGAGCTGGGGACGGACCGCAATATTTAGATATTTATTATACTGTTTCTAAGGACAATGGACTGTCCTTTGGTTCTAATATCCGTGTCAATGACGATCTTGATATTTCCCCTCCTGATGAACATCCACATTTCACACGTGGTGCCCAAGGTTCGCCCTCGATTGTAATTGATAGCGATTTAACTGTTCATATTGTATGGGAAGATTTTAGAAACTTCGTAAGCGATACTGGTTATTGCAGAGATATATATTATGCATATGCACAGAGTGACAAACAATTCTCAAACAATCTCAAAGTAAATTATATTCATTCTGACGCAAATAGTGTCAATTGTGCAGATCCTAGCATTACTATTGACTCCCAAGATAATTTTTTCATCGTCTATTCTGATGCACCCTCTGGTGATAATGATCATCATTCTATCTATTTTCTATTTGTACAACAAGTAATTGAAACTTCTTCCCCTACATTTGGTTTCCAACTAATCACAGTTCTCTCTACTTTTTTGGTTGTAAGAATATTTGTTCCAAAAATAAATAAAAATAGATAATGCTGAAATATTATTTCAGGGTTTTAGTAAAGTGAATATATCACGTAATTATATTATTTTATATATTATCGGGATTATTATCTTACTCTTCACACTTTTACGCATCTTACTGGCTTTTACTTCGAATAATTTATATCCTGAGCTCTTTTTAGGGAGTTCCTTATTGGTAACTCTTTCTGCACTTCTTATCAGATTTATAATTGTTGACATGAGTAGAGCTCAGTTGAAGCTGAAAGGATTCACATACCAACGATTCTTGAACTTTATGCCGGTAGCTATGGTTATTTGTAGTCTTGCTGACTTCTTAATACGTGAAGATTTTATCGTTGGAATGTTAACTTTTCTTGTTGCTCAGATGCTCTATATTTTCTCATTTTCAGGTATTTTAAACGTTTGGCCACCTCAAAGCTGGTTTGAAGATAGGAATAGGATTCAATTATGTATAATTATGATCTTCTGGATTGTAATCCCAAGTTTTCTATATATCTTTCTTCTTTTCGATCCAAATGACTTTGTAACACTCGTAATTATACCCTATATTATTCTCTTATGTTTTATGGTGTTTCTGACAAATTTTCACTTTATTATATTTCCTGAACGAGTATTTATATTTCGATTGTTAATAGCGTGTGGAGGAATAATGTTTTTCATATCTGATGCGATCCTAGCAATCAATAGATTCACCTATGCTATTGGGACTCCATTAGACACAATTTTAATTGGAACAACATATATTATTGCTGTTGGATGTCTTCACTATGCTACTCTTTTCCTCTTCAATAATAAGAATGAATGATTTCGTTGATTGTTTTTCTAGTTTAGAGAAGTAGGGGGTTTAATTATTTCAGACTTCCTCTCTCTACCATGCTAAATTCCATTAATACATTTCCCCAACCTCCACATTCCAACCCAATATCAAGACAACTCACTCTTTTGAAACGCATTTCATTTGGATCAATTCCAGCATAAATTAATTCGTGTGCTGCATAAACTAGCCGATCGATTTGACCTAAGGCATATACACAGATTTTTTTGGGGCATAATTTTGTTAATAGATTTCCTGATCCATCTAGATATAATTTATCTCCTTTCTTATGTTGACTGTTACATCCTTTCGCTTCAATAACTTCAATAACTATAGTTTTATTTAATAGCTCTGTTACTTTTGATAAAACATCTTGGTTCCTTGAATTATTAATGAATTCCTTAAATTCTTCGTCAGTATAGTTAAAATGAACTTTTATCTCGTTTAAAAAATCTTCATTAGTTAATACCAATTAATTCATCTCCTTAGAAAAATTTAAGATCTAATCCACCGATATTTTTATATTGATTATCGATCTCATTTCACCTAATTTTAGTGAAAATGAAAGGAATGGTTGAAAACTTGACTGGAGACCTATTGGACGAGATCAGAGAATTTTTAATAAGTGCAAATCTCTCTACATATTGCATCAATTCCCTCTTAACTCTTTCTAATTCAGGGATTTTAACAGCTAATGAAATATCGAAAAGAGCTAAGGTTCCCATTGGCCGAATTTATGAAGCATTAGACGAGCTTGAATCGAAAAAGATGATTACTATCCTTGAAGGTCGGCCAAAGAAATTTAAAGCTATCCCCTTAAATAAAGCGTTATTTAATCTTGTCTCCTATCGACGGGAGGAAAGTAAAAAGAAAGAAAAATCATTGTTTGATCAATTAAAAGAATTAGAAGTGAAATATTATGATACCTCTAATGGTATAAAAGATGAAAGACTTTTCTATTCCTCAGTCATTGGGACGAAGGCTATCTACTCTCTCTACTTTCAATATTTCAAGATAGTACAAGAGGAGATTTTAATAACAGAATTCATTAATGATACAACGATTAAAGTTTTAAATCAAGCTAGATTCTTTTTTGAAGAGTTGAAGAAAACTCTGGAATACGGTGTGAATATTAAAATGCTCTGGTGTTTTGAGGAGAGTGAAAAGCTTAGTAAAAAGGAAAAACATGACCTTTTCTCCCAATTGACAGAAAAACATCAGGAATTTGGTTTAATTAATGAAATGAAAGGGTTTCAGATTAAAGCTATCTTTAGACGCATTCCAACTTATTTTGATATTTTTGATAATAAACGGGTCATCTTTAAGCTGCAAAGTCCCTCCGAGCCAAGAAAAATATTTGCGAGTCTCAATATTTTCGATCCCAACCTAGCAAATCACCTTCGAACTCAATATAACAATATATGGATGTATGAGGGATTAGATTAATGTTTGGGGGTATTAATAATGTTGTTATCAAATTCATATTAAAAAATTTATTCTGAATCTGAAAGAGTAAAGCTCAATGTGTTATCTTAATAATCCTTCAATGAATTTTCATTACGATGGTAGAATTTATAGTAAAAAGAGGAATGGTAAGAATTAATTTTCATTGATAATTAATCTTAAACATACTTAGATAACTGGAAAATAGAATGTTTCAGAGAATAGTGTAAGATAAAGATGAATAATTCTCTCAGAAAACGTGATCTTGACTTTAAATCTGGGTTAAAAATAAAAAAATTAGTATCAAGTCCTGAGGAACAACCACAAAGGATTAATCATAAGATAAAAGTGATAAATACCACTCCTTTTCGAAAAAAGAAATTTTTCTTGAAGAGACTAAGGATTGCAAGAGAAAAAATTACTGGAGAAAGAACTCTTGAAATAATCCAATTCTGTCTAAGATGGATTCCTTCTTCTATAAACTTTGGCATATTTTTCAAAAGCAATTATCTTTCTAAATCTAACCTTCAGATTTTTCAACAACTGGATTTGATTCATGGCTATTATGATTCTTATATCATTTTAAGTATGCGAACCAAGGTTATTGAATATTATGGGGCAATTATTGATTCATTTAATTTTTTTAAAACCATAAAATCTGAAAAAAAGCACACTAAGTTAATATTTTTTAGACAAGGTAAGCCTGAAAGTGCTAATGCTCTCTCTTTTCTCTTTACATCCCCTCAAGGACACGGTTTAATTGTAAAAGCTATCGAAAATCAAAGTGTAGGAGGGAATCCAAATTTAGAGTTAGAAATAATCCGAATAGGTAAGATTATTGGAGTTAATATTCCAAAAAATGCCATGATAATTCACAATTCTGGTACTAGGATGCTTAAACCATTTTCCAAAAGATCAAATCTATTTATTGAGACATTAACTCCCAGTTCAATCGATCTCTGGGCAGCGGAACCTAGCGATTTAGAAGCTATTATTGAACATGATGCAGTAAATCTTGGGAAGATAATAGTATTTGATACGGTTTGTGGCTCATGGGATAGGCATAATGGGAACTATCTTATTGCTACAATAAAGAATCGGAAAAGTCTACAAGAAATTGATTTTGGCCTTTTTCAACCCGGTTTTTACAAGTCAAAGGATTTCATTCCTGACTCCGAGCTTCAAAATAAACCTCAAAAGCATCCTTCATTACCAGGTTGGGCTATAATTCGAAATCTTCGTGTTGAAAAGATGATTAAACGTACAAATAAACAATTTCTTATGAAAGGGATAAGAGAAGCCATTCTACAATTACATCATTCCATAGTTCATGAGGAGCTTTCTTCAATTGTTTCGAAAAAGCTTTATCATCGGGTACAAGGATTATTTGACCCCAAACATGCCACATATCGATTGTTTATTCAGGAACTAGATGAATTAGCCATTTCCAGTAAAAAATTTGAGGATCTGATACATCGACTTAATAAATGATTAGAAGAAGCAGCTGTACTTTCATGATAGGAAAAGGATCATGTTGGTTCTTTAGCGATTTGTATTATTAATTTTCCTTTATTAGATCCATCAAATAGCATGTTTATAGCTCTAGGGGCATTTTCTAACCCTTGGACGATATGTTCTCGATATTTAAGTTTTCCTTCATTAAACCAAGTCATAAGATCAAGCATTGCTTCAGATATACGACCCAAAAAATCATTAACAATAAATCCTTGCATTAAAGCTCGTTTGGTAACAATTTGGACAATATTTGATGGTCCAGGTTGTAACTCTGTCAAGTTATACTTCGAAATCATCCCACAAACAGGTATACGGGCATAAACAGCTAGATTAGCTAAGGCGGCATCTAGTATTTTCCCGCCCACATTTTCATAATAAATATCAATTCCATTGGGACAAAGCTCTTTCAATCGTTTATAAACGGATTCGGTTTTGTAATTTATCGCTCCATCAAACTTTAATTCCTCCGTGAGCCATTTACACTTCTCTTCTGTCCCTGCAATTCCAATGACTCGACACCCTTTAATCTTCCCGATCTGTCCGACTAATGAACCTACTGCTCCTGCAGCTGCGGATACAACAAGAGTTTCTCCTACTTTGGGTTTTCCAATTTCTAAAAGTCCAAAATAAGCAGTTAATCCAATCATTCCCAAAACATTTAAATAAATTGTTATAGAGACTCCCTCAGGTTTTGGTAATAAGCTGATATTTATTAATCCTGATCCTTTACTGACTGAATAGTCTTGCCACCCTAATGTCCCAATAACATATTCTCCTTTATCATACTTCGGGTTTTTACTTTCTATTACCTGCCCAATAGTGATCCCTCTCATAACATCACCGATTTTAACAGGTTCTATATAATGTGATTTAGGAGATGCAGAAATCCATGACCTGTTTGCTGGGTCGAGTGAGAGATAATAATTTTTCACAAGGAGTTCTCCCTCTTGAAGCTCATATTCGACTTCTTCTTCTACCCAGTTAAAGTCTGATTCTTTAATCATACCTACAGGATGGTTTGCTAACCTCCATTGTCTATTTTTCAATTTTACCATACAATTCCTCTATGTTAGTTGGTTCTAAATCTGAAGAGTGGTTATAGAAATCATTATAGATTTATAGCTTTTATTAATTGACAGGTTTTGAAATTTATTATAGCTAATATTTCTTGATTACGTACAATTAACAAAATCCTTTGAATTGGATGAAAGGAAAAATTTTGTTATTCTTTCTGTACAGCCTTTAAATATATCTCAGAATAAACTATAATTGCTCCCATAGCTAAACTATTATTTTTAACTCAAAAATTACTCTGGCTGTTGCTAATTGTCCATTTTTATACATAAAATGTATCATGGTTTGATATTTCAATTTACTATCTCCTCGAGTTTTAAACTTATCGAAATCTTTCTAAATTTCCTCTAATTTTGGGATGGCAAGGAAAAAAAGGAGGTATTGCTCTTCCTCTTCAAGATTTGTTTTTTGATAGTTTCCCTTTGGATTTTCTCTCTCCTTTTCTCTATTCCATAATTCTGTTCTTAAATCCATTAATTTTTGCATTGCAAAAATATAATCATCCTTATTCAATCCATATAGTTTAACCAAAAAAGGAGTCTCTGAATTTTGTTGGAAATCGGAAAATTTGTTTTCTTTTAACATCTTAAGGCGTATTAAATCCTCTTGGATGAACGCATTAAAAAATCGAATAAAGGAGGAAATGGTTAAGGGTTCTTTACTGACGGACTGTTTATAGTAATTGTTAATAACTCTAGAACTATCTGGATCTTCAATAGCAATTTTTGATCTTCTCCAAACCTTTTTATTTAAGTTTCGAATACGTACTTCTTCTGAAATTATAAAATCATCTTTTTCAAGAGCATTTAAATAATAATACACCGTTGTTAGAGGAATATCTAAATTTAAAGCAATTTCTTTAGCTGATATATTTCCTCCATGACGTGTGACCTGTGCTAATATATCAGCACTTAGTTTTTCCTCTAACGCCTCATGAATTGTCTTCATGTTATTTTTCATCCTAAACAATAACATAAATGATAAATTTATAAATAATGTTTCGATTCAAGAATTGAAATAATAATTTATTAAAAAACTGTCAATTCTCCATGTTTTTTCAGTGTCGATTCTATCCTATTAAGAAAAATAATTCCAACTATCAATGAAATAAATGATATAAAACATAAACAAATTATTTCAATTGTAAAACCAGATGTTGAAACACTAGGAGTAAAACTCCCCCGAATTATATGTAAAGCATAAGTTAAAGGTAGAATTGAGCCAATAACTTGACCCCAAGGGGGTAACATTTCAACAGGAGCAATTGTTCCAGAAAAAATGAAGAAAATTGAAGTTAAAATATTAGCAGTATTAGTTCGGTCTCGTAAGCTTAATGTAATCCCATTTATTACTAATCCTACACCAAATAAAGAAATAATAAGTAATAAGAATCCAATAATAGCAGTATAGAAATTTAAATACCCTATTTTTCCTCCAAAGACAATGATTCCAGCAATTAATATAATCACGAAATCGATTGAAGCATTAAAAATAGCATAAGATAGATGTCCCAACATGAATATTTTTCTTGAAACAGGGCTTAAGAATAAAGGTTCGATTGTTCCTCCCATTCTTTCCCAATAAAAGGTTCTGCCAAGTTGAAATATGCAAGCATACATATAAACAAAGACCGCTTGACTAATAATGATGAATGTAAGATAATCAACAGAGGAATATGCAGAAAAAGTTTCTTTTAGGTTCTCTGATCCAAAAATAACATGATATAATATCCATGCTGTCGCCATTGTCATAATCGGTAGGAAAAACCGTAAAGCAAAACTGGTAGGAGAAAATATTCTATAAAAAGCAATCAAATTGTATTTTGCTGTACTTAATATAACTCTTAATTGTTGGCTCAAAGTTAATTCTCCTAAAATAATGTAAGATTTGCTTTATGCTTTACATGCTTCTCTACAAGACTCAAAAATATTGATGAAAGGAAGAAAAGTCCAAATGCAAAGAAAAATAAAACGAATAATTCTAGATAAATATCCTCAAAAGTTAATGCTCCTAATAAAGTTCCACGAATAATTAGAAATATATAAGTTAACGGAACTGCGATTGAAATTGTTTTGAAAATCCTTGGAAGATATTGAATAGGGAATATTAGACCTGAGGTGAACTGTAAAGGTTCTTGGATTGCAGTTGCCCACATATTTCCTAATCGACTAGCAATGAAGAATGATTCAAAAAACATACCCATTGTAAGAAGTACGAGGAAAGAAACTAGTAAAGAGATAATAACTGTCATTAATGAGTTAATATTAAATTGTATTTGAAGTAGAAATAAACTGAAGATCAATCCAATACTAAACCAAAGGAAATTGACTGTAGCTGCTAGTGCATTTCCTGTAATAATTCCAATACGAGAGGCTGGGGAGAGAAGTAAAACCTCTAAGGTACCTTCCCATCGTTCACGCATAAAAAAGACCCCTCCAAACAAAGAGGCATTAATAAAAAGCATCCAACATAATTGGCCCGTTAAAGTAAACCCTAAGAGATCAATTTCCAAATTTCTAACCTTTAATAATTGTATATTGATTGTTTTAAAATTAAAGGGCAAATATAAGAAATAAAATTGCAAACCCCATGTAAATGGAAGAACTAAGTTCCAAAATAAAACAAATGGACGAAAAAACTCTGTTTTAGTCCATCGAATTATTTGTGCTTTTATAACTCGAAGGAAATCCATGATTTTTACCCTGATTGCTCGATCATTTGGACGAAAACATCTTCCAAAGATGGAAGATATCGCTTCACTTCAAATACTTTTAATTCTAAATTTTGAAATAATTCATTAATGACTCTAGAAATATCATCTTCCCTTAACACCTCAATTATAAGATCACATGTGGCTGTAACTGTTTCATCTTTTATTTGATTTGACAGGATATTGATGTTTTTAACATACTCTAATGATTTGAGGATCTCTATACTTTTCTGGTTAGTCCCTCCAACTGATGCATGAACCTTTGGCCTAGAATGGTATTGTTTTTTCAATGTTTTAGGAGTTTCTATGGCTAATATCTTCCCTCGATTAATTATTGCAACACGATCACAGAGCTCATCTGCTTCATGAAGATAATGAGTAGTAAGTAAAACACTCATGCGATTATGATTAACTCGGTCTTTCACAAGTTTTCGAAGTTCACGAGCAACCTGGACATCTAAACCAAGTGTTGGTTCATCAAGAAAAAGGACTAAAGGGTCATTTAAGAAAGCTTTTGCTATCTGTAAACGTTGACGCATACCTTTGGAGTATCCCTCAATAGGAGAGTCAGCTCGCTCTAAAAGACCAACCTGACCAAGCAAATCGTCAATCTTTTCTTTTAAACCTAGACGAGAAAGATTGTACAGATCAGCAAAAAATTGCATATTTTCTCTTGCAGTCAGTCTAAAATAGAGCATACGTTCAGCACCAGCTACCATATTGATTAATGGACGTATTTTTTGGGCTTCTTTGACGACATTGTATCCCAAAACAGTAGCAGTTCCTTTTGACGGATAAAGTAAGGTACAAAGTATTTTTGTTGCTGTTGTTTTCCCTGCTCCATTTGGGCCAAGAAGTCCAAACATTTCTCCTTTATATATGTTAAAGCTTATATTATTTAAGGCTTTAATAACAGTTTGTTGAGCTGATAAAAGCCATTTTCGATGTTTTATAATGAAATCCCTATATAAATTTGTTATAGTTACTATTTCTTCCAAATTTTTGGACCTCATACTAAATGTTTGAATGCAATATTCATTTCATTTACAATTTTTGTAACGTAACAAAGTTTAAAAACTTTTCTCTTATTGTAAAAAATTGAAATCTAGAAGGTGAAAACAAGATGCTGTCCTGGTTTATAACCTCAAAGCTCCCTCATGAAGTTTTTATGGCATTTCGTAAACAAAATTGTGAATTAAATCCCACAGCAATTCTTGCTACAGTTAATCCAGATGGAACACCTCATACTGCACCTTTTGGTAGTTTTCGTGCTGTGACTCCCCAATTAATACGATTGGTAATCTTTCGTGGTCATAAAACCTATAAGAACCTTTCAACTAATTCCTATGTCGCATTATTCTCAACATGTCCTCCTGATATAGCTGTGAGTATAAATGGGATTGCTAGAATTTTAAAGGATCAAATGAAGTTTGATCCTCAATATGCTATCGTAGAAATCTCTATTGAGAGTGTAAAAAATGATATGTTTAATAAAGGAATTATTACAAGCGGAATAACGATATCCCCATTTAAAAAACATGAAGATTGGTTCAAAAAATTAATCGGTGAATTAGAAGAACTAGGAATAGTTGATGATAAGGATTTTTTTTATGAGAGACAAGTTTTATGAAAAAACCCCCTTTCCTAGCAATTTCAACTGGGCCATTACCAAGAATGATTGGAAAAAATTATTTTGACTTTGAGGCTACTTTGAATATTATGTCAGAACTTAATCGAGAGGATGTTGTGGATGGATTCGAGTTTCAATATTTAGCTGAATGGAACTCTGTTCATCCTCCTCTAGATGACCCAACAGATACGCGATTTGAAGCTTGGAAATTAAGTCGCAAATATACTCCTAGTCAAATTGCTAACCGATTAAAAGAATATAACTTTCCTATTCTTTCTCTTCATACCAATCGTGATATTGGAAAACTCCTTTGTTCTTCAATAAAAGATCAAATCGATGAAGGAATATTGTTATGCCATCAATCATTTGATTTAGCTAAAAAAATTGGAGCTAGACAATGTGTTTTCCATATTTGGGACCCTTTAAGCCAGAATTTTAATTTAAGTTTTCTCCAACAAAGTCTTCATTGCATTGCCAATCAATATCCTACTATAAAAGCAACAGTAGAAAATATCCCTACTAGCCTTCCCAATTTCACTCCTTTTCATCTTTTGAAAGATTTCAAGTGGATAACACTTGATTTACGATGGGCAGCAATGTATAATGAGTTATTGAGCTTTAAAGAATTGAAAAACAATATAATTAATGTTCATTTACGAGGAGAAATAATATACAAATCTTGGATTCTCCCCCAAGCTTCTTTTACATTTGATGAAGCTTTAGACATCATAAAAAGTCACTGGCAGTACTCTGGTCTTCTCACCTTAGAACCTGATGGAGATTTAAGACATAGTGATTGGCAAAATTTCAAAACTGCTATATCAACTTTAAAAAATTAAGGAATAAAAATGATTAAGGTGAATTAAGTGGTAATCTATTCATTTTGTGGATTAAATTGTACTACATGTTCTGCATATATTGCTAAGAGAACCAACGATCAAGAACTTAGGACACGAACTGCAGAAAAATGGTCATTCCTATTGAAGCTTACTCCAGAACAGATTAATTGTGATGGATGTCCTGAACCTAATGGAGTTCTAATTCCGTTTTGTGAAAAAGAATGCAAGGTAAGAGCTTGTGTATTATCGAAGAAAATTGATTGTTGCGCTTATTGCTATGATTATCCTTGCAATACTCTTGAAAACCTTTGGAAATGGTTGCACGTAGAGAGCTTTGCCAAAAAGAATTTGGATTGGATTCGAGAAGCATCGAAACGAATGAATTGAGAAGATATTTAAAATTTAATAGCCTCCAGAGTCTGAGAATCCCGATTTTTTTTCAGAATTTTATTTTGATTCTCTTCTATAATTTGTTTAAAGTAATGGGGGTCTCGCTAATCTATTTCTTTTTTCATTAAAATACATGACATAATTTTTTCCTAAAACCTGAGTTAGTTGTTCATGGAATTCTGGATTTCGTTGTTGAATCCAGCGGAAAGCATGTTTTAAAGTCCAGATTAAATAATACTGGGTCTGTCCTAGTTCTTTCTTTGATTTTGAAGCAAGATCGTCAACTACCTGAATATTATAATTCATTATCCATGTTGAGGCAAGAATAAGAATTTTTTCAGGCATATATCTAGTAAGATCTTTCAGATTATTACCCACTGACTTTCGTACATGCACAGAGGGGTCTGTACTCAATCTAGCAAGGATTTCGAGTATTTGATCGTTTTTGGTAGGATCTCGTAACCATTTATTATCTTCCAAGGGTCTTAGGCCTTCTGCTATGGCACGTCTTAGATTAGGAGAGGAAGAGATACTCCATGATTCTAGGAGAGATAAAACTTCTCCAGTATGTACTTGCATACTTTTGCGTAGAATATAGATCGAAGTTTCCCTTATCTCCCAATCAGGATGATTTAACCACGTTTGAGCTAAATTCAAAATATTTTGCATCAACGTCATTGAAAATGTTGCACATTCTCCCGCTAAAACTAGACTGAAATATTTTAGATATAACTTGTTTTCTTTTTCTGCAAAATTAAACATTTTCTTGATAATAAACAAGAGTCTTTCTTCGGAATACTCTTCGATTAAAGGTATAATTCCTTGAGTAACAGTTTTAGCGATGAAAAATCTTCCTTTTCCAATTCGTTCTACATCAGGAATTGATTTATACTCTTGGATTAAAAATTCATTGATTTTTTCAATATCCGTATAAAATTTTCCTTCAATTTGCCAAATACTTTCTTCTATCCAATAATTGAGCACTCGTGAAATTAATTCTTTTTTTGAATGGGTAGAGACCATTGTTATTTCCTAAACAGATTCTTTCAAACCGTTTTGCCTTTTTTGAGAATTATGGAACAGTTGTCTTGATTTCATTTTCAGATACTTTTTTTCTTAAGATTTTAAGAACTACTCCAGCTGAAGTAGGATCGGGACAACGGACAAATTCAGTGGTGACTCCATCTTTATTTATCTGTTTTTCATATGGAGTTCCTGAATATGTCCAGGGTAGTATACCATCATATTCTAGTACACGAATCATTGTGTTTGCACTATCTAATAACCATGAACAGAGTTTTGCCTTCTCATCAGGGTAAAAAAATTTATCTCCTTCATGGTGATAAGGACAGCCACTTTTATAGATCTCTAATTCAAACGAGTACTTTCTACGAGCCATAAAATCAATTTCTATAGGAATCATAGAGTTAATAATTTTACTTTTACTTTTAATTATAAAATGATAGTTTTAGGCAATCCAAGGATAGCTTCTATTATTAAAATATTAAATCTTTCCCTAGAATTCGATTCCTTGAGTTTTATACCATAATAATGTTTCTCGGATCCCCTGTTTAAATGATGGAATGCTGTATTCAAATCCTAATTTTTTTAAAAATGTGTTATCAAAGATATGATCTGAAAATAATAAGTTCAATGCTGCTTTTTCAAATAAGCTTTCTCCTCCTCTGATAGTGTTATATAAGCGATCTAGAACTCCATAGAAAAGCACTAATCTCCGTGGGATATGTATTTTAGGTACTTTTTGATTAGTAAACTCTGCTAAACATTCTAGTGTTTGTATAAGTGATAATGGTTCTTCATCTGCAATATTGTAGATTTGACCTATTGTTTGTTTAGTATTAGTAATGAAATTTGCTGCCCGAATTACATCAATAACATGAACATGATGTTGAATAGTCTGCCCATTTCCTGGGATACCAAAAATTTTCCCTTCAAGAAATGCTCGAATAGCTAATGCTGTTCCATACATTGAACGAGGGCCATAAATAGCAGTTGGGCGAATGATACTTAATGGAAGGCCATTTTCTTCATAAAAAGAAAGAGCAATTTGTTCTTGAGCCCATTTTGATTGTGAATAGGGTTCATTAGGAGAGATAGGATGAGTTTCATCGGCAGGAATATGGTTCAGGGTTCCATAAACCATCGCTGTACTCCAATTTACAATATGAACAATATTTTCACTAAGAGCAGAAGAAAGGAGATTTGAGGTTCCAAGTACATTAACTTTATACAGAAGTTTTTCTGAAGCATTAAACCGAAAAATGCCAGCAGGATGATAAATATGAGTCACACCTTGAATGATTTTCTTTATGTTTTGTGGGTCTGTAAGATCTGCTGGAATAAACTCTAATCGGCTATTAGAAGGAATATATATTGTATTTGCATTAGGAAGATCCGTAGCTCGGACTTTTAACCCCTGAGTCAATAGAAAGTCGACTAAATTCGATCCGACAAATCCACAGGCTCCTGTTACTAGGTATAGTTCTTCTGAGTTTTGCAATATACTTGATCTCTATTTAAATCAGATTTTGTTTCTTTAACCAATTGATAATTAGTAGGATACCAATAAGTATAAGCAAGAAATATAGCAAACTTCTAAGTCTAGGGAGGATATTTGTCCTTTTGTCAACAATCGATCTACTCATAATTTAACAAGATAATTATGATTTTCTTAAATAAAAAGGTTTTACCTTTCTATTTTACAGTAATTTTTGGATTTGTTCTTCAATTTTCTGTACTAATTCTTTATAGACTGGATACTCACTTTTCTTTGCAAGTTCTATGACCTTTAGAGCTGAATACAATTCTTGATAGGATTGAATTACTATCATAGTTTATAATTGGGTTGAAGGACTATTTGAAACCTTGTATCATTGCTGATTATTTTTAGGTAACCTTGTGTGGTTAAAATTTATATAGGTATAAAATTATTAAGAAAAACTATTATAATCTTCAAATGTTTATTTTTCGCTAGGATGATTATGAAAATTCTCATTCGGTATTTTAGGGTTGAGACGTATGTTAGAATTTGAAATAACAGTGTTATTCTATGGATTTCTAGCTGGGATAGCTACTTTATCAGGTATTATAATGATCCGATGGAAACAGGATTGGGCGATGAACAATTCGGGACACATTACTTCATTTGCAGCTGGTTTAATGCTAGCATTAGTTTTTTTTCATTTAATGCCTGAAGCCATAGAATTATCTGATATAGCACCTCAAATAATATTTTTAGGATTTTTTGGATTTTATTTATTAGAAAACTTTCTGATGATCAATTCTGGCATTGAACTACCTTATTGTGTAGATGAAGATGAACCTCATTCTCATCTTTTACCAATAACAGGTGTAATGACTTTTTCTGGTTTAGCATTTCACTCGCTCATTGATGGTATCATAATCGGGGTAGGATTCGAGATTAGTACTGAAATAGGAATCTTAGCATCTATTGCTGTCATTGCTCACGAAGTTCCAGAAGGAATTACTTCCTTTGCTCTTATTAATGAAACTCTTCCAGAAAGAGCAATTTTTTTATCCGTTATTGTAGCAATTGCTACTCCATTTGGGGCGTTAATTTCTCTCTTGTTTATTCGTAATATTTCAGATTCCTTGGTTGGGTTATTGCTCGCATTAGGTGCTGGTACCTTTGTTTATGTAGCAGCTTCAGATCTTATTCCTAAAACACATCAAAATCAAAGTTGGAAGAGTTTAATCGCATTTTTCGTTGGCATGTTTTTTATAATACTGCTAGCTTTCGTAAAATAAATGGATATTATTAATTATAATTCGAATTTAATAGCGAAGAACAGTGACAGATTAATAAAAAAGATGGGGATTTTTAATCCCCAAGATGGATATTCTCTAGGTATTTTTACCAACGATTACTACGGCCGCTTGACCTACGACGCCCTTGATCACGATTTCCATATCCACCCGATGATCTATTACTTCCATAACCTCTAGATCCTCCATAGGATGAACGATTATCAAAAGATCTCCTACGAGGGTCCTCTATGTGTTCAGCTGAGCGATTATTCTCTGTATTAAGGTTTTCCATTGAACTTTCTTCTTTTGATAATTCACCAAACTTTCCTTTAGAAAGACGAATGGAGTTTTGGAAGATATTTGCGAATCCATTGGAAAGCTTAAATATCTCTTCATCTTCAATGAAGTCGATATCTTCATTCCAAAGGGTTAAAATAATTGAACCTGTTTCATCTGCAACAGTAAAATCGCAGACACGATTCGTATCTCCTGATCGTGTGTTTATTTCTCGTTCTTCAGTTCTTTCTACAATTTTGAAAGTAACATTAATATGCTTTTCAAGTGGTTTTACGTCTTCTATCTTGACGTCATGAGTTTCAATATTTTGGGGGTCGCCCCTTGTATATGACATTGTTTTAACATCTTTTATAGTTTAATAACCAAAAACCTAAAAAATAACTAAATTAAAATAAAGGTCTAATCTACGAAAACCTGTCAACTAAGAACAGTAAATCGTTTTATACATCTATCTTATTAATAAAATTCAGATTTTGGTTCTATTTATACTTCTTCAAGATCCTTTATAAACCCATTTGTTTTTTTCTTGGAAACCTTAATACCAAATCAAATAAATCTTTTGTCATTATAATTAAGAACGATATTCTTCAATCCATTGGATAAAAAATTACCTTATTGCAAAAATTAATCAGATCATTTTCTTAAGAATGCAGATTTTGATATAGATTTTAGTAAAAAACTTTTAAAGGTAATTTGGCTTAATAAACAAGTTTCAATATTGAAACAATCATTTTATTATAAGGGTGATTTTATGGCAAAGGAATATCCTCAGGTATTAAAATATGTATTTCTAATTCATTTCTTTATAGCGACAATCTTTGGTCTGGGTTATTTATTAATTCCAGATATAGTGCTAGATTTCCTTGAATGGCCCATTGAAGATTATTATGTAGTCAGAGTGCTAGGAGCAGCGTTTATCGGGATTGCACTTAGTTCAATCTTAGGCTATAGAGAATCAGGATGGTCAAATGTAAAGATTACAGTACAGATGGAACTTGTCTGGTTAATCTTAGGCATTTTTGGATCTCTTTGGACAGTCATTGGATCTGTTAATTATCCAATTTTTGGATTAATTGCTCCGTTGCTCCTTCTAGGGTTTCTCATAGGCTTTGGTTATAGTTATTATCTTATGGAATTTAAAAAATGACGATGGAATATCTATTTTCTTTTTCCACGTTTTTAGAATCTTGGGTCATCTAGAGGTCTATTCAATTCTTTAGTTCCCTCTAGAACAAAACGACCGTTTCTAATAATATCAATGCGCTTATTATCATTAGTTATTGCAGTAATACATTCGATATCATCGAATGGAAGAACTATATCCTCATGTTTATTTGTATAAGCTTCTATGGGATCCTTTTTTCTCTGAATGGATTTTTCATTGTCCTTGCTGCAAACCTTTTTGGAAGTAATCGGATCAAACACTTCTCCATCTTCACGACGTGAAAAACATGTATCTCCAATAGCAAAATGTGGTCCAGTTTTTTCGAGAATTAAAATGGGCAATAGATTCATAATATTGTATTTTCTAGCCATAATATAGGCAATTGTATTTGTGCCAATCGCAAATTCGCCAATTGGTAAGGATTCATGCGGAAATAATAGATTTTCCATGATATATTTCTTATTTTCTTCATCTTTTTCAAAATTAGAGCAGTTATAATCAATTGTGTAACCATCTTGAAAAGTTATTACGAGATTATCATAACGAAGGCCACTTTGATAGGTTTCAGAAACATGGAGAATACCATTAGTCCCTTTAAGCTGTGGGGCAGTAAAAACTTCTCCACAGGGGATATTAACTGAAGCACCTGAATTAACAAAGTTTGTTTGGGTAGATGGGTCTTTAAGAGGCTGCAGAGTGATAATTAAATCAGTTTTATTAGAGTCCTTTCCTTTAACGTGAACTTTAACCGCTTTATCAAGAGTATTTACAATATGGCTTTGAATCTCTTCATATCTAGTAGAATCCAACATATTTATCTTTATGGTCTCTTCAAAAATCGCTTTAAAATTTTCTCCAATTTTAGGGGTTGGGAATCCTACAATACAAAAAGAAGTCTCAGCACGAGGAATAAACTGATCAATTAACTGAAAAATTTCTGAATTAAATTGTTGATAAAGGTTTTGTTGATCTTTTGTTAATTTCAAATTTTCTGGTTTCGTTTCAGGACTGAACTGTGGATCACCGAATTTTTCAATATACATAATCCCTGAATACTCGTTTAAGATATCCTTATTTTTCCTCAATCCTTCTTTATAATCATTTATACGTTTATTTTTATAATTTTCATCTAAATATAAAGCTAGATCAAACTTATGGTCAAATCCATATTGTTCATTGGCTTTTGTTGACCGATAACCTAAAAAACAAGTTTTTAATTGATTTTGATGGTTTTTAAATCCTTGAATCATAATATGATAAAGTTTCTCAAGGCCAATTATAGGGAAAAAACCAATTGTGGACTTCTTTGTTACATCCTTATTATCTCGCACAAAACCTTTGTAATATGCCTTGATAATTGCCTCTGCTTGTTGTTCTAGTGTATTGGAGGATATTTCATTAGCAAGAAAGGAACTTGCTTTTATTTCATTCTCAGATATGTATTGACCAAATCTAAAAAGATATTTTGGATCATTTAAGTCAGAATTTTCAATTATACTGGTATAATATTTAAATTCTGGATCATATTGCTCTTTATATTGGTGATAAACGTCTATTGAAGCATCTTTCTTCATAATCTTTGTGAAAATTTCCTTAAGTTTTTCAAATTCGATTCTATTATTTTTAATATAATTATAGACGTTAATGAATAACTGATTATATTCTTCCATTTTAAACTGTTTATGATAAAAAGCATATGTAATATAATTACGATAGAGGGTATAAAACCAAGAAAGCAGTTGACCATATTGCTCCCCAAAGACCTCAACACAATATTTGGGATTTGCGTAACTGTAATCATAATTTTCTGGTAACAATTCTTCATAATAAGAATTATTCTCTTTGAGTAATTCTTTAAAGGATTTTACCTTGAAATAATCATCATTTAAAGATTTTTCTAGGGTATACATCTTAAGGATAAGTTTACTAATGGTTTTAAGATAAGCGTAGTAATTATTTTTAGTATCATCCTTTGTCTGGTTAATTTCTGAGAGAATATGTTCTATCAGGTCAATCGATTTTAAGTAGCTGTCCTTAACTTTCTCATTTTCTTGTTTATAATACATTCTTAGATCAAACATTTTTGAATCACCAGAATTGTTTGTGTCTATTAAAAGCATAAATTATGCTAAAATAAATGATTTCTATTAAATACTCACTTAAATTGGCAAAATCCTCTGAAATTTCTAAAATAAGGGCCAAGCATTAATTTTCTATTTAGAAAAGAATATAATCCATGAAATGTGAAATAGATCCATGGAAATCACTAATGCACCTCTGTTTGTTCTTCCTATCTACCCCGAAAAGGATTATACGTTATCTAATTCATTTTATTTTACAAAAGATGAAGAAAAATATGTATTAGCAGAGATAAAAGGAGATTTAGTGATCAAGAAGTTATTATCCATTGACTTGGTCTTTTATGGATACGGTACTCTCGCTATCACTTCTATAATTAGGGAAAAACTCACTAGAGAAGTAGAGGTTCATGAATATGAATTAAGTTTACAGAATTACCCATCAAATCTTTGGCAAATGTACGAAGTCTGGAAAGAAAATAGAAATGATTATTTAAAATTTTGGAGTGATCAATACCCCAATGCAATTCTTAAGGATCTCCCCCTATCGTATCATGGGAAATATTCTGTATGATAAGCCAAGCGATTTTAAATTAATGCAACATTTTAATTCGGTCAAATTGAAATAAAGAATTGGAAATACTTAGTTTTTAAGACGACATCAATTGTGATGAAGCATGTTTAAACCCCTAACAATCAAAGTTGTGGTGGTTGGAGATGTAGGAGTAGGAAAATCCATATTTCGTCAAAAAGTTACTACATTCAATTTCTTTACCAATCAACGCCCTACTACTGGAATAACTGTATGTTCACGTCGTTTCCAAACATTTGGACATGAAGGAGCATATTCTCTCCATTTTCCTTCCGCGGAAAAACGGTTTGAAAATATCCGTCCACTTTTTTATCGGGGTACACATCTATTAATTGTAATCTATGATAATCGTTATGAAACGTTTCAAAATATTCCCAAATGGGTACAAGAAGTTTTTCTTCAGTCACAGAAGAGCCTAAGACTAATTATATTATTATGTAACCAGCTTGGGGGGAATGAAGAGGCTTTTCGTTCTTTTGATTTAAATAAAATTTATCAATCAATACAAGAAATAACTGGAATGGACAGAAACTCTTTCTATCAGCAATCGATCCAGTTTTTTGAGGATTATGATTTTAATATTTTTTTTAAAACCATAACTGAAAAATTCTTTTCTCAGTAAAAATTCGTTGTTTGTTACACTATTCATCTTAACTTAACCTGGGTTATAGCCTGATGAGAAGCATACTGATTTATTTTTATCGACAATTTATAATAGATGAACGATATAAAGACTAGAAAAAATAAACTAAAAATTCCCCAAGCATCAATTAAATCATCATAAGCAGTTTCATTAGGTTTAAGTAATAAATCAATAGTCTCGATTAGAGAAATGACAAATAATGGTATGAATAGTATGTAGATTGAGCATTTTACTGTCACTAGCCCATTTAATGGATTTTGAGTAACTTTTGTCGTGATAAAGGAACTTGGAATCACTGCTACTAAGACTGAACTCCAAAACAGGAGAATCAATATTATATTTAACGTCTCTCGGAGATAACTGAGGACAACATCTTTTTCAGAGTTTGAAACTGATAATACATAAAGGAGTTAGGCAGATACGAATGCTAATCCTAAAAATATTCCCAATGTTAAAAAATATAACCCAATTCCTATAATGATAACCCCTAGACGTTTAAGTTTTTCATTTCCCCTCTTCATAGTAGTTTTTTCCTAAAAATAACATTCTATCATATTTCATTTTTGTAACATTGATTTTTAGCTTTTATTTGAGTTTAAAATATTATTGATTTCCTCTTGAGTTAATTCCTTAGGTAATGTTCTAAGGATATTGTATTATTGTCTCAAAAATGTGATTATTTCATTTCCAAAATTCTTCCCCAACACGAGTCAATTTCAATTGATAGATGATTATTTTTAACCTGATATTCATTTGGATTACTTTTTTGTATAATATCCGAAAATACTTGATCCTCAGCTAGATTTATATTCCATAAGGGGATCCTGACTTCTTTCTTTTGAGAATCTGCATTTATTATCACCAGTAAGGTCTGCTTCGATGATTGACGTAGAAAGGCCATAGTTTGACCTTTATATGAATCTGCATAAAAACAATTTAAACTTCCATAAATTAAAGCATGATTAGATTTCCTTATTTTTATTAGATTCACAATCATTTGAAACAAATCTTTGTTTGTCAATTCATGGTTAGGAGAAACCATTGGTCTTCTAACATCACAATCAGATTTCTCTGTTTTGACACCTATCATCCCCAATTCATCCCCATAATAAATCTTTGGGATTCCTCTGAGGGTGAGTAATAAGAAAAATGCTAATCTTAAGTGCTGCTCTTTGTTTAAAATAGATCGAATTCGAGTTGTATCATGATTTCCAAGAAAAATCATCATTGCTTGGTCTTTTATCTGTCCCCATTGTGGATGATATGAGTTTTCAAGGACAGCTTTTAATTCGAAGATGTTTCGATCATTTAGAGCACTATAGATCGATTTATAAACCTGATAATCTGTCCCCACATGTAAATGTTCACGATTTACCCATTTATTATATGGTCCATGAATTAATTCGCCTACAAGTAAACATTCTGGTTCGATAGTTAAACAAAATTTTCTAAATTCTTTCCAAAAATTTAGAGGTATTAAATAAGCAACATCTAACCTCCAACCATCAATTCCAACATCTTTTAGCCAATATTGAACTGCTTGGAATAAAAAATTTTTGACACCACTATCTGATAAATTTAGTTTAACTAAACTATAATTCCCCTCCCAGTTTTTATAATCAAATCCGTCGTTATTTAGATTATTTTTTTTAAAATCCACAAAATGCCAATTTAGATAATTGGAGGATGCCCCATTTTGTTGGATATCTTGGAAAGTAAAGAATTCGCGACCTACATGGTTGAAAACGCCATCTAAAATTACTCTTATATTTATCTCGTGAAGCTCTTTCACAATTTCTTGAAATAAATCATTAGTTCCTAGCCGTTGATCGATTTTTAGAAAATTTATCGTATCATATCCATGAGATGTCGACTCAAAAAGTGGTCCGAATTGTATAACCGTCGTTCCTAACTTTTGAAAGTGGTTATAATAGTTTCGAAGGTTTTCTAATCGATTGATTATTTTATTTTCTTGATCTCGATATTTAGGTGCATTAAAGAATCCAAGAGGATAGATATGATAAATTATAGCCTTTTTTGCCCAATCTGGAACATAATCAATATTTTCCATTCGTTTTACCTGTGAAATGTAGATTTTTATACAATATACTTGAGGTTTTCATGTAGAGTCAGGATGCATCTCTCAGTCAAAATTCTCCACATCAAAAAATGGATTTCCTCCATTCCTCATTAATACCTATTAGGAATATTAAAAAATCTGGATCGTTATTAAAGATCAAAAGTGAGTAAAAACGTGTATACACTCTTTCGTAACTTTTCCTTATTTGATAACTTCTCTGATAAAGAAATAGAGAATTTTACTACTTTAGTCCATGAAATTAAAGTCCCCGCTCAAGAAATTCTACTCACTCAAGGAAAAATTGCTGACAATATTTATTTCTTAAAAGAGGGAGTATTGGAAGTTTATATTCGCGGCACAAATGACTTTATTCATGTGATTGAAGATCGACATCCTCCCTCAATTCTTGGAGAAATGGAATTTTTTGATAAAAGCCCAATAGTTGCTACAATTCGGGCAAAAGTTGAATGTATTTTGTACACTATCTCTTATGACGATTTCAGTTCATTTTTGATGAATCATCCAATTTTATATCAAAAATTTGTAGCAATTATTCTGGAAAAATGGCGGAATGTGGAGAAAGGTATCCATCAGACAATCGCTTCAATGCTACGGAGCAATGACCATCTAGTTGAATTTGCTTCCACAGTAAGTCATGATTTAAAATCTCCATTACAAACCATGTTAGGTTATACACAGCTTCTTGAGAGATATTCTATTAATAAAGATGATGCAGAAGGTCTTAGATATATTAATAAAATAAAGGATAGTATTTCTCGAATGGAAAACCTCATTAAGGGGGTTTATGAATATTCGGTGGCAATCCAACATATTCCAGAAGGTTTTGGCTCAGTAAATACTGCTCTAGTTATTGATGAAGTCATTGATCATCTTTCCCCCTCTACAGACATTGATATACACATTAATGGTGAATTACCAGTTATAGATGCTAATAAAACTCAGATGTTTCAAATATTCCAAAATCTCATTGAAAATTCCATTAAATATCTTGATAAACCCGAAAAGACCATAATCATTGAATGTGAGTCTTATCCTGATTATTGGCAGTTTTCTGTAGAAGATAATGGATCAGGAATAAAGCAAGAAGATCTTTCACGAGTTATGAAAATTTTTCAAAAAGCGGATCCTAATCAAAAAGGGACAGGAGTTGGATTAGCTATCGTTGAAAGTTTAGTAACCTATCATGGAGGGAAAGTATGGATCGAATCGGAGTATGGAAAAAGAACAAAAATCTACTTTACTATATCTAGATCAGTTGTACAATTTACTAAATTACGAAAATAATGTGGGATCATCAAAATATTATTTAACTACTTTCTTGACTTTCAACATAATTTCCATTTTCCATTAGAATTCCCGTATTTATGTATCAGAAGAGTTATACATCCGCTATCGAGACATTTATAAAAAATTATTCTAATGAAACTTATACCAATTAAGTGATGACATGATCGAGCTTCAAATTTTTGGAGATGGCTTAAAGGAACAATTATTAGAATTGATACAGATTAGAGAGGGTTTGACATTTAACCGAAAATATTCAACACATGATGGAGAAGTACATTTTTTTATTGGTGAAAGTTATGCCTGCAGAACGGAGAGTGCTTTAACATCAACAGTAATTTTAGAATTTAAATATCGTACAGAGGCCTATTGTACAATCATTTCATCAGGTGGTGGAGCAGGTCTTTGTAATATTGATTGGGGAGCTCAAGAATCTAATGAGAAAAGTATTGTTCGTAATATCGAAAGATTAGCGGAAGAAAACGATTGGGTAATAAAGTATTTTTCCTAAGTAATTAGAATTTCTTTATGGCTTCCTTTAATGCATTTCTTGCTGGAGAAGAAAACCAGCTAGTTGTAAATGTTTCTATTTCTTCATTCCGCTCTTTAAAATATTGTTCTAGGATCGATTGAACTCGTAACTGTTTAATTAATGCATAAGTTGATTGAGGTAATGACCCAAGAGCTTGGGCTTTCTGTAATGCCACATCCATTATCGTTGAGCTTGGAACTATTTCATCTACTAGGCCCAAGCGAAAAAGATCTTCAGGAGAAAAGAAATCTCCTGAATCACAAACATTCCGAGCTGTTCTATAACCTACTAATTCTTTCAAGATAAAATACCCTAGATAAGGAACAGGAACCCCTAATTTTATCTCATTTAATCCCATGAGTGCCTTTGAATCAGTCATAATTCGATAATCACAGCACAAAGCTAAAATACAACCCCCAGCAATAGCATGTCCTGAAATTGCGGCAATAACAGGTTTTGGTGACCTAAATAATTCCACACTGGTCTGAGTAAATGTTTTATAGAACTTTTTAAATTCTAACTTAGGGATATCATAGATTGATGGAATATCTAGGCCTATAGAAAAAAATTTATTATTATTACTTGTTATTATGATGGAATGAATTTCTGTTTGTTTATTAAATTGTTCTAATTTTAATTGTAAATCTTCTAAGAGTTCTAGATTCAATGCGTTAGGAATTTTATTGTTTAAAGCAATTATTACAGTTTTATTAGAAAAATTTATGTTTAATATTATAATCACCTATAATATAGCCTTTTTTTTTATTGAGTTGTTTAATAATTATCTGTAATCTAATTTTTTAACATAATAAGACATTATTTATCAGAAAATAAGTTATAATGCTTTTGATGTTTCCAAATTCAGGAGATTTGTTAAAATATTAGTCACAAGCACTTCGTATGCTTTTTGTATTTCTATTCCCCCTTCCTTTGCTGATGTTTCAAAATAAGGCAATTTTTCTTGTTTTGCAAAGAATTCTGCTTCTTTTTTTAATACTACCCGCTCCTTTTTCAGGTCTTTTTTATTTCCGACTAAAACGACAGATACAGGTCTATTCGCTAAATTTCTAAACTCTTGTAACCAGTTTGGAATCGCTTCGAAAGATTTTAAGTCATTTAAGGCAAAAACAACAAGGCTTCCGAGAGCTCCTTTATAGTATGTTGGTCGGACTCGTTCAAAGTGTTCTTGTCCTCCTGTATCGGCAAGAATAAGTTTGACATTCTTTTCTCCAACTTGAACTCTCTTGGTGGTTATATCAACTCCTAAGGTTGGGATATAAGCTTCTTCAAATTTTCCTTCAGCATATCTACGGATAAGAGATGTTTTACCTACATTACCCGAACCGATAGCACATACCTTTAGGATTATTTCATCAGATTTCATGGATTTTAACTTTCCAACCCAAAGAGTCCTTTAATTAAAAAAGTTTTAATTGTAACTGTATCTTTTAGTTTAATATTTTAAGCGCATTATAAAGGTTTAGACTACAAACGAATTATGCTTTATAATCCTGCTTTGTTTTATATTTGATTAACCTTTTATTAAAACATTTTTCTTCCAAAATATTGTACTGAAAATGATGAGAATTGATTCAAATACGATAAACAAGGAGAGAGCATTTATTTTTTTAATAATTCTAAAATTTAACATTTATTCTGGTTTATCTGAAACATTTACTGAAACAAATACGAGTTCTTCACTTATTGCTACAAATTGAATGATTTCTTGGACTTAATCGTCTATCGCAAAAAAAGGAGGAGTGTTTACACAAACAGTTATTATGGTTGAAAAGACTGGTACAGATTATTTATTTGTAGATAAATGTGCGATTTCGATTGAGGACTTGAATGGAAGAATTATTTATTCACATAAAATAACATTTATACTTGACATTAATCCAAACATTGGCATGATAATAGGCGGAATAGAAGATATTCCATGATTAAATATTGATATCCCCTCAGATATAGCCATAGATTTTTATAATTATACTATTGGTCTTCATAAAAATGCACAGTGGTTCTGGATTGATATTAATACTTAATATATTTTTGGTCAAAAATATCTTGATCTTAAGTTTCCTTAAAATACATTTTTTTAGTAATTTTTATGTGAAAAATTTGAAATACGGTAGTTTTCAGAAATGAGTCAAATTTTTTTCTGACATTAATTCTAGGAAATTGTCATTTTTACCCCACCTCTATTTATTTCAAGTTTTAGGGATTCTAATGCCTTGTAAGCCAAATTATCTGTAAATTTCGAGGCATGTCTCAAGATGAAATGCTGCATTTATCAGCGAGCAATAACAGGTAAAATTTACTCTCAATATAAATTACGAACAATTTCAAAAACTGAGGAGGTTAACGGGAAAATCTAAAGACAATAATAATGAAAACAGCTATCTAAAATATAAAAATCGATATTAAGGAAAAATGGTGATAATATGAGTTTTCCATACATGGTTAATTTAATTGAGGAGGATACTGCTTCTGTTTCAGAAAGAAAAACTCCCCATCTCTCGAAACTCCCTCCTTTAAACCATGACTTAGACAGGATTATATTTGCAGTACTTCAATCAGAGGGTCCAATGATACGTGCTCAACTTGTACGATTAATTGGTGCTCCACGGTCAACTATATACGATAGTCTTCGTCGATTAATGTTGAAAGGATATGTGGAGAGTTTTTATGAACAAAGGTCTACACAAGGACGACCGAAAACATTTTTTGAGGCACGATTTTACCCAAACAACATTAAAAAGGAGGAACAGTAGTGATTCTTCCGAATGGTCATTATTACTCTGAAGTAGATAAGGCAGTAAATGAAAAAGAAATTAAAGAACTTTATAGAATTCTAAAAAGAGAGAATTTTCCTTTATCTGATTATTCAATTATTCTTCATGAAATTAACCAAATGCGGGAAGAATTAGCCTTATCTCATTCGATAGAAATTAAAAAATTATATTCATATTTTCTAGAACTGAATGAGCTTAATCTAATTTTTAAAAATACAATAAATAATTATTTAAAGCTAAATCAGTTATATATTGAATTAAGAACAGTTTGGGATATGTTAGATTATCCTAAACCCTTTATTTTGCACGATCTAGTTGAAAATACCAACCCTTTTGAGTTAATGAAATTAGGTCTTGGCAAAGATTCATTACTAGAAAAAATTTTACTTTTCCGTACTCTTCGGGATGGATAAAGACATTCTAGATTATTAATGAATGGAAAAACTACTAATCTATTGACACCATCTTGATTTATTTGATGATAGGAAGATGACAAAAATCAATATTGAAGTGATTAACATTCTTGAAAGTGGAAAATGTAATCATGGTCATAAAGTAGGAGATAAATTTGAATATCCCCTTGATAAAGGGAAAATATGTTCCGCTGCTTGGCATACTCTCTATCCTTATCTTACTGGACTGCAATATGGAGCATCCTATCCTTGGGAAGAAAATCCTAATAGTATTACTTTATGTTGTCCTGATTACAAAAATCCTGTTGTATTTAAAATAACAAAACAGGAATAAGAAACTTTTTTTGAAAATCATACAAAATTAAGAATCAGAGTATATAAGTTCAATCTAGGAAACTTTTTTAGTTAATACTAAGAAAATTCTCTTTATGAAGAATAATTCTAAAAATAAAAAGAAATTAAAGATTTGTTTTATTGATATTCCTGAGAGAAGAAGAGAATATTTTCCTGAACAATGGGAAACTCCTTATTCCACCTTTATTGGGTATGATATCGATAAAGCTATACATTCTCGTGTAACTGAAATCTTTGGCTGGTCTACAGACCTTGAGGAGTTTATTAATGATCATTCGATAGATTTAAGTATCCATATTATTAATCTTGAATTTTTAGAGAAGAAGGGAATAGTGCAGGAGTTTCATTCAAAACATGGGAAAGAATTTGATGATACTTACTCATATTTAGAGGGAATGAATGTCCTAATAATCGAGGGGAGCGAAAAGAATAATTTCAACAAAATTTTAGAGCGATTGAAAACCTTATTCAAGTCAAGCAAGATACCTGTTTGTGTGGACCAACCTAAATTAGTTATACTAATACCTAGTAAACAAAAAACTAGTGAATGGAAAAATTTACTTGTACACCTAGATTCGGAGGTAGTAATAAGTTCTGATATCCGAGAACTTCTATATAATTTTAATTTTGTAGATTTTATTGATTATTCTCTTAGTTCGGGATATAAATCAAAACTAGAGGACTATATTAGTTTATTTGATAAAATTATACAAGCACTTTCAAATAAGTAATCACTAGAGAAAATTCCAAGAAAATTATAATTAGAAATCAATCCTAAAAGAATTACATCTCAGTTAAATAATCGGGATGCCCTATCAATCCTTCTTCAGTCTCTTGCTCGTTCACTGAGGTATTAATTATTTTAATCGGGCCATATTGGATAACAGGATAAACAATGCTCTCATATAAACTAGAATTTTTTGGAATCCTTCGAACATCTGTTTTATTATACAAATATTTCACTATAAGTGCTATAATGATGATAGGCACAATATAGATACCATAAAGGCTAGTGATAGCGTCAAAAAATCTTGAAGTTAGCTCTGAAAACTCTGAGGGTCTTTCTATGATATTAACTAAATAAATAATTAAATAGAGAGTAAAATATGGAATATATGAACAAAATATCAATTTTCTAATAAATATTAGAATTGATGTTGTATTTGTATTATTGTGATGAACTTCCATTCTAAATATTCTCACAACTTATGAAGTGTTTTAAAGTTAACCACATGGGAAATAAGTGAATCTACTTTTTTTTACTCTATAAAGATAAAAAAAGTAATAAATATTATATGATGCCTAAAAAGGCTCATAGAAATAAAATAATACTATTAATGACTATTCCAGTACTCTTCGATCTTGAATGAGGAACCGTGCCCAGGATAAACGTTAATAATATTGTAATTCTTCAGTTTAGCTACGCTAGCGTCTAATTCTATGGAATTATCGATAAGGGATGATTTTCTTGGTTTTTTTCCTGTATTCATAAACAAATCACCGCAAAAAAGATCACCACTTGATGTTAAAATTCCTATAGAACCTTTAGAATGACCTGGAAGATGAAGTACTTTTGCCTTAAGTCCGAATGAAGATAAATCATATCCTTCTTCAAGGAAAATATCTGGTTTAAATTTTCGAAATTTTCCTGCTCTGAAAAGTAATAATAATACTTTTAAAATCATTCTTGTGAATAAATTTCTCATTTTCCTACCCCATAACATATCTCCATGTTCAACCATTCCTGAATCATGAGTATGCATCGCAATTTTAGCTTTATATTTTTCTCGAAGATAATCACAATTCCCCGTATGGTCAAAGTCTCCATGAGTGGCTATAACGAGTTTTAGATTACTTGAACTACAACCTACTTCTTCAAGGGCTTTCTCAAGT
>JAEOUE010000118.1 GCA_016839515.1 Candidatus Hodarchaeum mangrovi | reverse complement strand
CCATTACTCCCAACACAGATCCTTTTAATTAATTTTATGACCGATTTCCCTTCAATGACTATTGCAACAGATGAAGTAGACTCTGAAATGATACAAACTCCTAAAAGATGGAATATGAGAGATATTAGCGAGTTCATGGTTACTTTTGGTCTCATAAGCACTTTTTTTGATATTTTAGCATTTTTTGTTCTTATCTCTGTTCTACATGCTCAGGAAGCAGAATTTCAAACAGGTTGGTTCCTTGTTTCAGTTATATCGGAGTTATTAATTCTTTTGGTAATTAGGACACGAAAAACTTTCTATAAAAGCAAACCGAGTAATAATTTACTAATTTCAATTATTATTGTCATCTTCTTAACCCTTCTTATTCCATTCTCCCCAATATCATCCCTATTTAGTTTTTCCTCTATTCCCCTCATGTTTCTGATTATTTTGTTTGTAATAGTATTAATTTACATGAGTTCAACAGAAATAGGAAAAAGAATTGTTTATTCCCACATAAAGTTCTTTTCTTAATAGACTATTCTTATGTAGTGGAGATTTTCCCTTCTATACTGTTCTTTAATACTTTAATAGACCAGGATTCCAACTTAAATACATTCAATCCATTCTGAAAGGTAATTCAAAGAATTATAGCTGAAATTAAATTAGGAATTATTTTACACCATGTTAAACAACTAAACACGGTAGATGTTTTCAACCTTCCTCACTCATTTCAGGTAAATTCTTTAGCGATACGAGCAATTAGAGAGGGAACTATTAAGAAAATTGCTAAAGAAATTAATAAAAATGTTCAACTTGATTATTTAGAAGTAAAGAGGGCTCTAAAGGAATTACTCTAGTAAAGTTTCATCAAAATTAAAAATCTATAAGTGAAAAAATATTTTTTGTATAATTTAATCTTTATGGCCTCCCTCATAGGTTAATTTTTTCCCACAAAAACTACAAAAACGAGATTGAAGGGGAATCTGATTTCCACAAAAACCACAATATTTCATGCTCAAAGTTGGTGAGGGTCTAGGAAAATAATCAGGGGAAGTATATCTATAAGAATAATATGCTTTTCTACCTCTAGAGCGATTTCTAAAGAATATAACAAGACCAGCTACTGCAATAATACCAAAGAGCATCCCAATAATTAATAAACTGGGATCTAGAATAAATCCTTGGTCAAAAATACAGAAAATAACTTCAATAGCAATATTTCCTTGTAAATCTCTTAAAAAGAGCAAGAGGATGAAAAGTTGGTTACTAATCTCAATTTCATATTCAGAATTAGGCACTGGAATAGTGTCCTCAGGAATAATAAAAGTACCGATATTACGATTCTCTTCAGCTATAAACGGAATCTCAAAGGTTTGTAGTACAGTTCTCTCAGCGAACCATAAATAATAGTGTATCAGCTGCACATAAACTGTAAAACGCTCTGAATTCGTATCTTGAGGAATTAAATTAAAAGTGACTGTTTCTCCTCCATTCCATGGATAAATATCTTTAGTTGTTTCTATCTTTTGATATTCTTCAAGACTTCGACCATGAATTGTACTTTGCATCCCGAAAATAGGTTCAGAATCAGGTTTGAAAAAGTAATCTCGTTCATAGGTTATTAATATTGTTATATTTTCTAATTCAAACCAAATTTGTACTTCATAGGAATAAAAGCTTGTTGGTAGATCAGATGGAAACATCCAAATAATACCTTGAGAATCATTACTATCACTTTTATTAAATATTAGCTCCTTAGAAATTATATCGAGTGTGTCTATTGGAGGAGCGATAAAATCTAAAGAAATTTCAGGTTGGTTTGTAATCAACAATCGAGCTTCTATTAACGGGGAGGATGTATGATTAATAAGTACCTCTAAATTGCTCAAAGAGAATTTTACTGATGGATAATCCTCAGCCCAACTAGGAAGAATAGCAGGGGTTGGAGAGCTGATGGTGATTTCATATATTTGTGGGAAATCTTCAGGAAAAGTGTCTATGACTGAAAATTCTTTCAATAAATTTGAACCGTTTAAAACTTGTATTATAATCTCATTTTGAGCTTCGGGAGCTAAAGAAAATCTTGCATAATCATAAATAGAATCATTCATCAAAGAAATAGATTTTTGGGTCCCATTTGTAAAAAACACTTCTAATGTAGTTGGGAGCTTCGATGATGGATACAGAACTACTTCTATTGTCCTATTATCTTGAAGATAGTTAATATTGACTGTTATTTGATCATTAGGTTTCAACCACTCAAAGATATTTTTAATAAAAGCTTGGCCATCATTGTTTTTAAGTGATGAAGAATAGAGCCATAGTTCTGAGCTTAAAAGAACAACTTTTCCTTTACTAAGAGGATTAAATCCTGTTGCAGCTAAGTAAGAGGTCCCTTCAATAAGTACTGAGTTTGATAATCTTGAATCACTAAGATTTCCATAAATCGCAGACCCAAAATTAAGTTGAATATTGAAAACACCATCTAAAAACTCATTAGTAGTTTCATATGTTAATATTGGAGATGGTCGAAGGATAGGCGAGATTTCTCTCCCATCATCAGTGTAATTAATAATATTATATTGATCTAAATAATTTACAGGTATTTCTAAGGCTTTTGCAATTTGATCATAGGGAATGGGATTAAAGAAGGGATAGGCTGATGAGACAAGTAGGATTGATCCATTCAGATCATGAAAACGCTTTATAAAGTTGATTTCTATAGAGCTAAAGGGGAATTCCAGATCGGAAAGAACAAGAATATCATTAATACTTAAATTTCCCCAATCAATAGACCCAGAATATTCATTAATATCAAAAAATAATTCTGAGGTAAGTAGAGAATCAAGATCATGATAATTGTAAAATCTTGAATCTTCTATCCCTGTATAATGGGAATTTAAATATAATTTAGTACGAGGGGAAGTTACACTAACACTAATTGGGATTCTTTTTTCAATTCCTTGAAAAATATACGTAATATTACCTGAATATGTAGCTGCAGGAAAATTTAGAGGCACCTTTTTCCTCAAAATTTTTTCAAAGTAAGATGCCTCTGTTAATACAACTGGGTTAGTATCAAATTCAATTATATCTTTTATTTCATTATCAATCGCCCATGTCACAGTCCCCGTCATTCCTGTTACAAATGGAATCGTTAAATAAGTTGTATCACCAGGAAAAGTAGCAGTTTCAGCAAATTCTACTTGTCCTTTAGGTTCAGAAGATATAATGTTATAACCATTTGATATTTTTCTTAAATCTAATAAATTTGCTGCAGCTTTAACATCTAACAAACCATTACCTTGGCTAAATTTACTAACATTATCTAATAAAATAGCGGTTTCTTGAATTGCTGCTCGAAAGGATTCTGGTTTTAAATCAGGAAACTTTTGAAGTAAAAGAGCTGCAGCTCCAGCTACGACAGGTGAAGCCATGCTAGTACCAGTTAATGGAATATATTTGTCCAAATTTACTCCTCTAATACTATTATATCCTAATTTTATCACACTGCCGTCAGCTAAAGGAGCATAGATTCCTACACCAGGAGCAATAATGTCAGGATCCATTATAAAATTAAAAGATGGTCCTCTACTTGAAAAAGAGGCGATACTATTACTGCCATTACTTGCACCTACTGTTACGACATATTTAGCCGAAGCAGGGGAGTTAATAGTAGCTTTTGGTGACTCAGAGCCTTCATTACCAGCTGCAACAATAACTATTATCCCTGACTCTACAGCTTCGTTTACTGCTTGACTAAGAAGATCTTCTTCCTTCCACGGTGAAGAAATTGAAAACCCCAAAGAAACAGAAATAATATCCACATTTAAGCTAATAGCTTTGTCAATAGCTTCAATAAAGGCTTTTTCTGTGGCATGTCCCGTCATATCTGCTACTTTCAAGTTATATAATTCTGATTTAGGAGCTACTCCTGGAAATTGAGACCCTCCTCCAGCTGCAATTCCTGCAACATGAGTCCCGTGCCCATGTTCATCAAAAGTTGTTTCATTATTTGAAAAACCATTCTCTATCGTTACGAAAGACTCTTCATAAACTATTCGATCAGAAAAGTCAGGATGTGTGTTATCGATACCTGAATCGATTATTGCTATTTTTATTGAGTTTCCTTCATATCCTTCATTCCAAAGATCACGAGCATTTATTAGATCAACGGGAAGTTGATAAGAATCTTGTTGATAGATAGATTGAACTAATAAATCATCATCGGATGGAAAAACTTGCGCTAATTCTGATTTTATTAATCTAGACTGGAGTTTTGGATATTTATCATTTAATTCACGAAATTCTTCTGTTGTTAACGAAACGAAGCCAAATCCTTTAAGATTTTCATAAAAATGAAGAACAGAAGGATTAATTTCCTGAAATATGTTTTTAAAAATCTGGAAGGAATTGGTATCAACATGAAACAAATAATTTGTTTTTAAAATTGAACTTTCAATTTCATTTTTTATCTGGGATAAATTTGTTAGATCAATTTGTTGATCTTTGGTATTTTCATTTAGAGAAAATGTACTAGGAAAAGGAATTATCAAAAGGATCAAAAAAAAGGCTAAAATGTCTTTTAAAGTAACGTTGAAGATAACCTTAGGCATATGACCACATAAATATAACAATGTATAAATATTTTAAATCTTATTTTACAGGAATATTGTATTTTCCAAATCATTGTCAAATTCCTTTATCAGATTTTTACAAGAAATTCCTGTACTTTTTGGAGTATACGAAAAGCAATTTCATGTCTCATATAATTTCTTGGGAGATCTGGTTGAATACGTAAATATTCTTCTTTTGAATATCCATTTAAGGTAATAGAAACGTAAACTTCCCCAGCTCGTTTTTTAGTTTTACGCCTTTCTAATTCTGTGGATGATAATAGTCCTGTTTCTGCTATACCCAATTTTGCACCCGAAAATTCGATTATTTTATTTGAAAGCTCTCTTGCTGTCTCTTTCGATACAGTTCCTGGCCCAACACTTGATAAAAAATCCTTAGACACTCCAATTTTTTCTTTTATCCTATTATGATAAGGAATTATACTCATTATAAAATATTCAGAAGCCCCACTTCTTATCGTAAGTAAATCACCTAAGAGGCCACATGTAGTTGTTTCAACAATCGCAAGAGTCATTTTTGTTCTAGTAATTTGAGGAATAACAAATTCATCTGAGAAAAGCTGTAAAAGCTGATAAGAATTTCCTATAGATACTGGAAAATCTTTGGAAGAAAGCTTCAGCTCAGTAATTAAGTCTAAATAGTAATTTATCTTTTGAATTCCTTCCATCTTTTAATTATAAACTCCTCTTGTAATTTAGAATTATTTTGCTGTTGAATTTCTTGGATAGTTGCTTTATTTCCCAATATCTGAGAAATAAATGATTTTGCTTCATCAATTGCTCCATTATCCTTAATTATAATATTAATTGATTCATAAATAATAGTTTGGAAAGTTATCCAATTTAAATTACTAGAATACAAAAAATTAGATAAGATATACTTTCTTACCTTAGGGGATAATTCAGCATTTCTTGGGACTTCTCCATTCTTAATTTTAGTTCTTATTGCAGTTGAACTAATTTTTTGAAATTTATGAGGTACTTTAATAAATCTTATATGATTTTGAATCATTAAATTATTAGCAATAATTGAAGAGAGCCAATTATTAAATTGATCAGGTTTAACCAAATTATTGCGACCAACTACATAATAGTTTACCGCAAAAATCTTTTCATAAAGATCTTCTAAGGGAGTTGAATAAAAGGATTGATTTAATATCTTTTGAAATACATCTGTTCCAACTATAAACTCAATAGAACCTAATAGTGTTTTTGGAAATGCGTCTATTAGATCAACATATCGTGCCTCATTAGAAAGTCCAAAAGATATATTATATGGCATATTTTTTTTAGAAAAAAGTAAATCTAACATTTCAAAGCGATACCCAAATAAACAACTCTTTGTGACATCAAGTTTTTTCTCCACATGTGCTAGAGAAAGTAGGATAAGAATATGATAACCTTTCTTCCCTTTTAATACATCGTTCATGTCGAGAACCTTTTTTATAAGTTCTAAATGAGCCATTGTTGGGGGATCAAATGATCCTTGCATTATGAGAAAATTTGTGTCAGAATCAAGCAACAACTTGTCAGAAAAAGTATATGACGATTTATCTAATATTTTAATCTTTGGACCAGTCTTAATTTTATTTTTAAGAAGAAGATGAGCAATCCATTCAATATAGATCAGGTTCTCTAGTTGCATAAGTGTCAAAACTCAATTTATATTAGGTATGATTTACCCTAAAGGTTTACCCAAATATTTTTGCACGGTATAATATTGTATGTATTCACTCTCAAATCAAACATTGAAACAGGAAGAGAGCCCTATGATTGAAAATATAAAATTCCTTGATTTATTCATTCCAGGACCAGTGAATGTATCCAAAGATTGTAGAGAAAAAATGATATTACCGATTATTGCTCATCGGAGCCCCGAAATGGGTAATCTTCACAAAGATATAACCTCCTATTTACAGAAACTACTTTTTACCCAAAATGACATTATAATGTCAACATCGTCTTCAACAGGATATATGGAAGCAGCAATCCGAAATTGTGTGGGCGAGAAAGGCGTTTTAAATGTTATAAATGGAGCATTTGCAGAAAGATGGTACGATATTGCTAAAGCTAATGGAAAAGAAGCAGATATGCTAGAAATTCCTTGGGGAAAAGCGGTGGATCGCAAAACTCTCAATGAGGCATTAGACCAAAAGGAATATGATGCTGTATGTATAACACACAATGAGACTTCTACTGGAGTAATGACTCCCTTAAAAGATATCTATAAAACCGTTAAAGACCATAATTGTCTTCTCCTTGTTGATTCGGTTTCAGGTGCTGGAGGTATTGAAGCCCGAATCGATGATTGGGAAATTGATGTATTCTTTTTTGGATTACAAAAATGTATGGCCCTTTCTCCAGGACTGGCTGTAGGTTCTGTGTCAAAACAAGCTTTAGAAAAAGCAGTGACTATTCCAAATAGAGGATTGTATTTTGACTTCATAGACCTTAAGAAATATCATGATAAGAATGGGATGCAACCTGCTACCCCTGTAATCCCCATTTATTATCAACTACAATATCAGCTTCATAAAATCATCGATGAAGAAGGAATAGAAAATCGCTGGGCAAGACATACAATAATGGCGGACTACACACGAAACTGGGCCAAAAATAAAGGGTTAAGCCTATTTGCTGATGAACACGTTGCTAGTAATACAGTAACATGTATTGAATCAAAAGGAATTCACGTTTCTAAATTAAAAGCTGATCTAATGAAAAAAGGCTATTTCTTTTCTGAAGGATATGGAAAGTTCAAAGAATCCAACTTCCGAATTGCCCATATGGGAGATAGGACGCTTGAAGAAGTGAAAAAATATCTTAAAACGATAGATGATTTAACTCAATAATCATTTCATCTTTTTCTTCTCTTTCCTTATGTCACTCATAACATAAGGATTTAAGAAGGTGAAAGTTTCTGGTTTAATAAAATCCTTATAAACCCATTATTAAGTAGAAGGTATAAAGAGTTAAAAAAACCGACAAAAATCTTCAATTCAATTAAGCTAGCAGTGCCATCCTTCAAAACCAGTTAGGGAAGTTATAAGGCAAACAAGCAGTCACGGAAGCATGACTTAATGCCTGAAATATATGATGCAATTATTCTTGGAAAAGTCAATCCATTCCGAAGCACAAGTGTAGGGGATCCATGGCAATCTGAAGTAATAGACGTCCCCGAAATAAACCGAAAAGCGACTCGGGTCGTACTGGAGACTCTTGATGAAGTCCGCTCAACAGGACGATCAGGAATGTGTATGATCTTGGGAGATGCCGGTGTAGGTAAAACTCATATTCTCGCACGACTCCGACGGATCGCTGAGGAACAAAATTATCTATTTATCTCAGTCAGGCCACTAGGTGATTTACAAAGAATTTATGGTCATATTCTGCAAGAAATCATGATAAGCTTGAGAAAGAAAGGGGAAGGAGAGGAATTTAGTCCTCTTGAAAAGTTCATAGGAGAGGTAATTTCTCGTGCACTTAGTGACGGGCTCCCTGATAATCCTGTCGCAAGTAGCCTTGCTGCTTCGTTCGAAAATGATCCTCTTAAGATTTTTTCATTTAAACCAGAAAAATTCTATGCAACAAATCTTAGAAAGATGGCAATTAATTATTTGGCAACAACTGCTCCTGATATAGACATTCAGTTTCTAGAAGTTCTTTTTCATACATTAAATCCCACTGTAAGACCAACAGCGTTTAAATGGCTATCTGGCATAGAAATTTCTGAATCAGATTTAGAAAGGTTAGATGTCCCAGAATCTATCAGTACCGAGAGTAGAGCTTTATCAATTATTCATACAATCACAGCTCTCGCAAAAAAACCAATTTTATTAAGCTTCGATCAGCTAGAATCCATTTATATTCGTTTCAAAAGAGATAATGGAATTCAATTATTATTTGATTCTCTTACAAATCTCTATAACCAGTGTAAACATATCCTAGTACTTGCAATGGTACAGTCTATTGTATGGAATGAATCTATTGTAAATGAGGTTCCTGAATATTCTCGCCAAAGAATTGATTATATCACTACTTTGGAACCCTTATCAACTGATACTGCTATGCTTTTAGCAAAAGCTCGATTTGATACATTATTCAAAGATTCAGGAATTTCTCCTCCTTTTCCGACATATCCGTTTTCAGAGGAATATATTAACATAGCTAAACAAAATACAGAGGGAAATCCGAGACTTTTCCTTCGTAATTTACGTGATAGACTCAATGAATTTAAGGATCAAGGATTAATCCGTGTTTTGACTGATAAAGATATTGAAACAGAAATTCAAATTCATGCGATTGCTGGAGTACCACCTATGACTCCTGATAAGGTAGTACAAGAATCTGAACTAAGTCAGACAAGTAAACAAGGCTTTTTAGCTTTATCTACTGAGGAAAAGGAACAATTAGCTGACCTATTCTTAGAGGAGGAGATTGTCCCTTCTCCCCCTCCAATTACCCCTCAAACTTCATCAGAAGCTGCTATAAAAACATTAAATGAATTAGTCCCTACCACAAAAACTCCAGCTTCTCCACCATCACAAATCATTAGTTTTTTAGAAAGAAAATGGGGAAATTATGCAAGGGAATTTGAAACTGAGATATATGAATATCCTCATCCTGTGCGTCGGGATTTTACAAAGGGAGTGCTATATGAATTATTGAATGCTGCAATAGAGAAGAATATACCTATTTATGGATTAACGATATTGAATGTTCGTGTTGATAGGAATTTAATTGACGCTGATACCAAAGGCCTTGATCTAGTTTTCACTTATCAAACTGCTCGTGGGCCTACCTCTGTAGGAATCGAAATTAATAACTCAGAACATGGTTCAACTGTATTTCAAAGTTTAAGACGATTAAAGAAATTAGTGAAAGGTAATATCCGATACGCTTTCATCTTAAGAGATGAGGAACTTTCTATACAAAGAACTGCAACGAAATCGCTTGATCTAGCAGAGTCACTTACTGAGTATGGTGGTCTTTATTATATCGATTTTCATAGTAACCAAGCTTTACTTGCTACTAAAAAATTATTAGATTATGCTAGTGCAGGAGATTTGACTGTAGATCGTCATACTATTTCAAGATCTCAAGCAATGTCCTATATTTTTGAAGAATGCCTTGATCGAATCACTATATTCAAAGTAATCTTTGCTCATTTAATTGGCTCAGATTCTACTCATCGACTTGGAGCAATGAAATCAACTGAATCCCCAGATGCTGTAGAAGCAATAATTACAATTTTGAAATTCAATCCTTCAACAACAACAGATAGAATTTGTATGATGTTAAATCGGAGTGAAGAAGAAATCATTCCAGTCCTAAAAATGTTATCTATCCGTGGGATGGTTACGTTTGATGGGAAAAATATTCAATTACTTTGAAGGCCAGTCTATTATTCTCCAAGATCTTTGATAACCTTTCCCTTCTGAATATATTTTCCCCTTTTGAGATATTGAAGCATAAAATTCTAGAGCCTGTAAAACGTAATCTGACCCAAAATTCACGATTTCGGTTAATTCATCAATATGTATTGGGTGATCAGCGTTCTGGATGATTTTCAAGATTTCAACAAGATTTTGGAGATATTTAATCCGAAAATCAATTTCTGGAAATTTATTTGGGGAATCAGAGATTAAGTACCATTTTCCATGTTGATCTTTATCTAATTTCCCAAAATGCAATAGATAGTATAGCATCCTTGTTGATTCACTAGCATCAGAAACACACGATCCGATTTGACTGGCTATCTCAAAGGATAATAGATGTGAATCATTTTTTTATTTATTTAATGTATTAATTATTGCATTAAACCATTTATAAGGAAATTTCTGTTCTTCAAAGGTCATTTAAATCCCCAGAAAGAATAGCTAATAACAAAATCCCAATATTTTAAAGGCATTCAAAAAATTAAAGATAATGAATCAGGTAATTAAAAAAGAAGAAATCTTTCTCAAATAAATTAATTTCCTTAAAAATCCAATATTTATACTCCTCCTTCATTATACAAAGATGTTTATTTACTTATTAAAAAAATATTATTTCAAAGTCAAAACTATAGACGTTGAGGACTTAATTCTAGTGTCACTAAGTTCAGTAATCTAATCAATGTCAGTGCTATCTAACCCTCCTGATAATACTATCAATAATGATTTATTTGATAGGAGATCCATAACTCTTATGATTTTAATTTCTAGACTGTATTATATTTGATTAACCAACAATTTTATTCCTTCCTACACCAGGAACCACATGAGCAATATGCGCTTCTCCCCCATTCAGTTCAATTGCTTTCTTTACTTTTATCTCGTTTCCAGGGCAGTATGCAATCATACATCCCCCATTGCCTGAACCAGTAATTTTACAACCTAGTGCCCCAGCGTCTGTGGCTGCTCGAATTAATTTCTCAATTTTTGGTGTACTGACATCAAGAAAATCTCGTAAACTTTCATGGTGTTTTGAAAGTAAATCCCCAATTTTTAACTGATCAATGTCAACTTTTAAAAACTCATTATAGGCAAATTGAGTAATATTATAATTAGTAAAAGCAGCTTTTAGTGCATTAATTGAGAAGCTATCCAAAGAGGAATATGAATTATTTAATTCAGTAATATCTCCTTCCTTAAGTTGTTTTACATTTGATTTTCCTAAATACGTTAATCCAGTATTAACTGCCTCTTTAATTGTTCTTAAAGTATTTAGAGTATCCTTTTTATCTTTAGAATTCCCAATTACTATCCCAGGTAAATTTTCACGTAAACGTGTACACTTAATAGGATCAAACTCTTCATAATTCAAGTAACCATGGGAAATTACCATGTGATCCTGCATACCACCTGGTTCTTGAAATTCCAGAACTTCAGCTTTATGAGCAAGCTTCGTGAGAGATAGTGGATCTAATTCAGCCCCAAAAAGTCTCGCTAAAAACTGAATCCAAACTACATTTAATGCAGAGGAAGAAGATAATCCAGCTTGGATAGGTATTTCACTAGTTATAGTAGCTACTACCCCTTTATTTTGAGGTACAACATTTTCTTCTTGGAGTACTTTAACCCCTGCACGTAGATAATCACGGTCACGATCTCCCAGATATTGAATGTTAAAGGAACTAAATTGCTCTTTTTTCTTCAAATCAGGAAGATCAATTTTATAATAGGGATTTTCATGCTTCTTTCCATAAACCGTCATATAAAGATCGATTGCTGCTGGTATAACGGGCAACCCAAGGTAGTCTTGATGTTCACCAAATAAAACAACACGACCTGGTGCCCTGATATTCAAATCCATAAGTTTCACTTTTTATTGCCTTTAAAAGTCAAAAATACTTTAAAGTATAAAATTTCCTCCTACGAGATTTTTTGATACCTCTTAAAGGTAAAGTGACATATTTGTTCTCAACTCCTTCGTACAGTTAAAAGAAATTATTCAGGGTTGGATAAACAATTTTTTTCTAAATTTTTAATTTAAGTCGGTTTTTTTTATTGAAATATGAATAAAGTCGTTTTAGATAATAGAAATATTGCACCACGAACATTGCAAGATTATTTAAATGTTATGAGAGAATAAAAACAAACGGACAGACATATACACAATCACGAAAATTCAGAAAATTATCGTAGGTATAAAAATGGATGCAGAATTACATTCGATGAAATTACAAGACTTAGTTATTAAGGTATTTGAGTCACTTGGAATGGTTTGTTTACACCCTATGCAGGTTTTCAAACACAAACTTGCTGATTCCAGATTGTCATGTATAATTAAACATAAAGGATCACAATCTGAATATACTGGCATAATAATTCGTGATTGGAAACGAGTTGTTGGGGTTGGACAAATTCATAAGGCGGAGGAACTTTTACAAACGTGTCAACCCATGTTAAATAAAATAATTATTGTTTCCTCAATGGGTTTTTCTTACTCCGCACAAAGATTAGCTGAAAAGACTGAAATTGGGTTATTAACCCGAGGAGAATTAATTTCCCTAATTATGAATCGATTAGAGGTATTATAATCTACCTTTCCTTCTTTTTAAAACTCAAACGATGAAATAATGGGGGAAATCTCTTCAATTACATCCATTAAATAATCAATATGAATATCTTGATGAAGTAGTGACAAGGAACCGATACCATGCATTCCCATTATCCCACGATTCAATAGTGCAAGATTAAGTAAAGCTTCACGTTTTTTATTTGCCTCGTTCACTAAATCTAGTGGGAGAGGATCAGAGAGAGGCCGATTCAAGCTATGGATAGTTATTAATGAGTTAAATCCAGTAGCATAAAATTTTAAATTATTCTCTTGGAAGAAGGAGTTCAATCTATCCTTAAGAGAAGTTCCTAACTTGTTAATTCGTGAGTACTCAAATTTCTGCTTCCTTACCTCTTCTAAAGTCTTTAATCCTGCAACCATTGCCAACGGATTTGCGGAGAAAGTACCTCCTCCGATCCATACACGATTTGGATTTTGTGGATTTGCCATTTCAATAACATCGTCTCTTCCACCAATGATTCCACATGGCAAACCTCCTCCAACAATCTTTCCCATACAAGTTAAATCAGGGATAACATTAATTAGGTTTTGATATAATCCATATCTAAATCTATAGCCAGTTATTACCTCATCAAATATTAAAAGACTATTATTTTTTATCGTAACTTCTTTTAAAAATTTTAAAAGATCAATATCAACTGGAAAACCTCCACCACCGCCTAGAACAGGTTCAATGATTATCGCTGCTATATCATTTGGATAATTTTTGATCAGGAGGTCAATAGTTTCCATATTATCTTGAATATCAAACGTCAACACTCCTGCTTCTTCTAAAGAAAGTAAACCAACACTATCTTGTCCAGTGAAGGGGTAACGAACATCATAGCATAATGTATCATTAGCTCCATGCCATCCCATCCGTGCTTTGATAATTAACCTTTTTTTCGTAAAAGCTCGTGCTAATCGGCTAGCATACATGGTAGATTCAGTCCCAGAAGTGCAAAATCGGACTTTTTCAATACCAGGATTATCCTGAATTATTTGACTAGCAAGTCTGGTTTGATTCTCAAGAACAGTTCCAAAGTGCCATCCCAGCTCTAGATGTTCACGAAGTGCATTAATTACAGTAGGATGTTTATGTCCTAGTATTAGAGCATAATGGCCACACCAATAATCAGTATATGAATTATTATCTATATCATTGACAGTTATCCCTTGACCCTCTTTAATAAATGGAGGAAATGCATTAATTAATGGGAGATTAAGATTTCTAATATTATGTGAAATACCTCCTGCTAAAACCTTTACACTTTCTTCCCATAGGCTAGTAGATCGAATTCGTTTTTTGAAGTACTTTTCTAGTTCTTTATGGAGAAACACACTATCCAACCTATTATTTTATTCACTATACGTTAAGGAATTTTAATGAACTTAGATAAACAATTGAGATAAAAAGTGTGAGGTAGAAAAAAGCTCAACTAGATGTTGGTTTCCAGAATAAATTGAAGTTTCTTTATAAAGAAATTTACATTTTCAGCGTCAATTGTTCAAAATATTTAGAGATTTTTCATAAATACTTAAAATAAGTATATAAAGAATGATTTTGATATTTTAAACACGAGTTTGTCAAAATAATTAAAAAATATCAAATTGAGTGATAAAATTGGTTTACTAATGGTTGCAATTTTTGTCGTAGGTTACATGCGTTCTGAAAACAATAACATGCGATACCTACTGTTTTTAAAGATACTATTCCTAGACTTTATATATAGTGCATAAAAACCTTGATTGTAATAAATGGAAGATAAATGAATAGAAGATATAAAAAATACACTCTGGTGAAAAGATTTGTATTCATGT